>JAYTEU010000767.1:0-4673 GCA_043734985.1 Chthonomonadaceae bacterium | reverse complement strand
GACCGCCTCAAATCCCGCAGCCAATTTTCGGCGGAAACCGGAAGAACGCTCTTGTACGTGTTCGGGCGTATCTCTTCTGCCAGGCGGACTGCGTCGGCGCGAGTCAGGCGACAGGGGAGCGCGGGAAGGCGGCCGTCCGGAGGCATTTGATGCTGCCAGAAACTATTATTTTCCATCCATGTCAGCACGTCCGTCAGCTTGGCGACATCCTCGCGGCGCGCTGCCAGGCGAGAGAAATCCCGCAGGATCGCGCGAGGATCACTATCCGGTTCATTCAGCAACTTTCCGTAAGCGTAGGTATTGGAGAGCTGGAGAAGCGGCAGGTAAAGATTGCCGATTACTCGCTCGATTCCGGCGGCGAGCAGGCTTTGAAGAAGCGCCTGAATATAGCGCACCTCACTATGGACGATACCCCACGATTTCGCGCGATAGGCATCGTCGTCCATCACAAAGTGTGGCCATGCAAGCACGTCCCGGCCCGCAGCGCGCACCTTCCTGACATCCTCCACGGTAGGGAAAACGGGAGTCTGAGCTTTGTTTCCATACGACTCGAATGTGAGCGGACGGTAGAGATGATGGCAGGGCAGGGCGAGATGCACGTTCGCGGGCAATTTCGGCAGCGCCTCAATCACGGCGCGCGATCCTGCGATCTCTCGATCGAACATTTCCTTCCATCCCTGGGCAAGCGGATCCTTGCGCCAGAAGGAGATGCACCAGGTATCGGCATAGATCCTCGCTTTCGGCTGGACGGTCGTCAAGTGCTCCGCCAGGGTCCGCACATAGCGCAGATAGTCCGACACGTCGCACTGTCCGCAGTTACATCCGCCCCAGTCGGCTGCGAACTCCTCGAAAAAGTCCGAGTCGCGGTAGGTCTCCATGTAGAATTTGGGAATGGCGATCGTCTTCTCGAAGTTGCCCGGTATCCGTGGGCAGAGAGTCGTCGCGCGATTTTGCTCCTGGTGCCCCGGCTCTTCGCCGTCCGGCACCGTGCTGAGCACGGTATTCGTCAGCAAGTAGCCGAACTTCATCCCAAGTGAGTGCGCGTAGCGTAAAATTCGCAGCCTGTCGGCGATTTTCCTCCGCTCAAGCGCCGTCGAGGGAAGACGATTGAACTCCAGCATGGTCGCGAACTCTACGGCGTTGATTCCGCAATCGTGAAGCCATGCGAGCTGCCGCCGCCATGCGTCAAAATCCCAGTAAAGCGGTGCCTGCGATTTCGGCTCGGCCGTAAAACCGTCGTGGAAATAGACGCCGCGCAGGGCAAAAGGCGAACCGCCGGGACGGGCGGAGCGATTCGGGGCGGCCTCCGCTTGGGCGCCTGCTGCCACGGGCAGTTGGGCGGCGGCTCCCGCAGCTATTCCAAGAAACTCTTTTCTATTCATTCCAATTACCGCTCCCAGTGGCACAGCGCCGAGAACCTTCCTTATACCGCTCCCAGATACCGCTCCCAGAGGCACAGTGCCGAGGGACTACCTTCGCTCCGCCGCCTGCCGTCCACCTTATTCGCGGCGCATCGGGAATATCCTTCCGAGCCGGATGCATAAGCGGCCCTTTTTGCGAGAGCACGGCTGCGAGAGTCTGGGTGTTTTTTCCGAAAACCGGTAGTAAAACTGGGAACCCGAGGTATACTTTTTCAATCTATTTACCGACTTAAGTCTTAAGTACGCCTTTGCAGAATCGCCCGAGACGCAATCTGCAAAGGCCTTGTCGTGAACTGACGGTTTCGGCGAAGCAACATTGCGGCTGCCATGAGCTGCAACCACGCAACACTCTAATTACGTCCCTGGCAGCAGTACCGCCACGGCACGTTTCCGCGGAAGCGTCGTCGGATTACAACAACGGGCGAGGCAATGGGCAATAGGCAGTAGGCAGTCGGCATTAGAAAATGCATCCACGACTGCCTATTGCCTACTGCCTACTGCCCACCCCGCTGTCCTGGAACCAACGCTATGCAAAATTTTGTGCGATTTCTCAAGGAGATCCGCCAGTATTGGCGCATGCTCCTCCTTATCGCCTTCCTGACCCTCTGTACCGCTGCCCTCAGCCCGTGGCCCCCGATCATCATCAAGTATCTGACGGATACGCTGTCGGACGCCGGGATGCGGAAGCACCTGCCGGTCAATCTGGCGATGGTGTTCTTCGCGGGCGTGGGCCTGGCCACTGCCAGCGCCATCTTCGGATTCTGCCTCCAGTATACGATCACGCTCCTTAGCCAGAAGTTCAAGCTCGACATGCGGCGCAAGCTCTACGCGCACATGCAGTCGCTGTCGCTTGGATTCTTCGAGAAGGCGCAGATCGGCAAGCTGATGTCGAACATCACCAACGATGTCGGATCGCTCGATCAGCTTATCGGCGGAAGCTTCGTTACCGTCGTGCAGGACTGCGTCACGCTCCTCGGCGTCATCGTCTACCTCTTCATCCTGAACTGGCAGCTTGCGCTTGTCGTCCTTACGGTATATCCCGTCTACGTGCTGAACTATCTACTGTTCATAGGCCGGATCAAGCAGACCAGCCACGAGGCGCGCGAGCAGCGGGACGTGATGTACGGCGATCTCCAGGAGAAGCTTGCCGGCGTCCAGGTGGTGAAATCCTACGCCAAGGAGCGCTTCGAGGTGCGCCAATTCGTCGGCGAGACGCGCAGCATCATGGGCCTCAACGTGCGACTCGGAACGCTGAGCACCGCGCTCTGGACCGTGGCCGAGTTCATCGGCGCGGTCGGCACCGCGCTGCTGCTCTGGTACGGCGGCCGCCTGGTCATTTTGGGGCAGATGACGCCCGGTTCGCTGATGGCGTTCTACGGCTTTATCGGCGGCTATCTGTACGGCCCGACGCTCCGCTTGATCCAGATCAACGACCAGCTTGCGCGCACCAACTCCGCCCTCTGGCGCATCTTCGCCACGCTGGACACAAAGCCCGCCGTGGTGGACAAGCCGGATGCCCAGCCGCTGCCGCCCATTCGAGGCGACGTTCACTATCAACATGTCTGGTTCGAATACGAGCCCGGCCAGCCGGTCATCAAGGGCGTCGATCTCAAAGTGAAGGCGGGCCAGATGGTCGCGTTCGTGGGGCCGTCCGGCTCCGGCAAGACCACCATGATCAACCTGCTTCAGCGTCACTACGACGTGACCGGCGGCGCGCTCACCATCGACGGGCACGATCTGCGCGATATCCAGCTCAAGTCCGTGCGGCAGCAGGTGGGGGTCGTTATCCAGGAGACGATCCTGTTCAACACCACCCTGCGGGAGAACATCCGCTACGGGCGCCTGGAAGCGACGGACGCCGAGGTGGAGGAGGCGGCCCGCGCCGCCAACATCGCGCATGTGATTGAGGCGCAGCCCAACGGGTACGATACCAAGATCGGCGAGGACGGAACCAAGCTCTCGGCGGGCGAGAAACAGCGCGTCGCCATCGCGCGCGCCCTGCTCTCCGATCCGCGGATACTCATTCTCGACGAGGCGACCTCCTCGCTCGATTCGGAGACCGAGAGTCTGATCCAGGAGGCGCTCGACCGGCTGATGGCAAACCGCACCAGCTTCGTCATTGCGCACCGCCTCTCGACGATCGTTAAGGCGGACAAAATCGTCGTCATGGAGCAGGGCGTCATTCGCGAAGCCGGAAGTCACGCGGAGCTGCTGCGCCTGAACGGCCTCTACGCCTCGCTCTACAACCAGCAGTTCGCGGTAGCCCTGGAAGAGGCCGCCGAGCCAACCCTGGCAATCGCGGGCGCGCATTAGATGCCGGGAGCCGGGGCGATAAACGCCCCGGCATTGGGCCTTCGGCCGACCGTCCTCCGGACGGGATGCGTCTATCGCAGGGCGGGGTTTGCGTCCGGAGGCGGGTACCCTTTGGGTGCGGCCGTAGGCCTCTCTGCCGGGTCGTTTATGGACCGGGAAGTATTACATTTGGAGCAGTAATTTGGGCCAGTTTGGACGCCTGTTAGGCTATCTAAAACCGTATCGCGCGCGCGTATCCCTGGCGGTGCTCCTGCTGCTGGGCACCACCCTCACGCCTATCATCATGCCGCGGATCGTCGGCTACACCATCGACGGGCCGCTGGCGCACCATAACATCGGCGCGCTCAATTGGATCTTCTGGTCCGTACTTGCGCTCTACGCGGTGCGCGGCATCGTCTCCTTCGCCCTCAACTACCTGATGACCTGGCTGGGGCAGCGGATCGTCTTCGACCTGCGCTTCCAATCCTACCGCCACCTGAACCGGCTCTCGCTCGCATACTACGACACGCGCCAGACCGGCAAGATCATGGCGCGACTGACAGGCGACATCGATACGATCCAGTATATGATCTCCGGCGGCTTCGTCACGTTCCTCGCCGATCTCTTCAGCGTCCTCGCGCTCCTCATCGTGCTCTTCTGCAACCAGTGGAAGCTGGCGCTCGTCGCAATGGCTATCATTCCGCTCTACGTAATCAACTACAAGCTCTTCATCCGGCACATCCGGCCGATCAGCGTGGAGCTCCGCGAGCGCTGGGACGCCATGCTCGGCGTGCTCCAGGAGAAGCTGACCGGCATCAACGTAGTCAAGGCGTTCGTTCGCGAAGACCACGAGACGCTGCGCTTCATGCAGACCGTGCGCGATAACTTCACGCTCGGCATGAAGCAGATGAAGATGAACCGGTCGCTGGGAGCCGTGGCGCAGATCATCCGCGCGGTGGG
>JAYTEU010000766.1:0-5478 GCA_043734985.1 Chthonomonadaceae bacterium | reverse complement strand
GTCACCTTTCGCGATCAGGCTGCCGGCATCCGCCAGCGCCTCGCCGGTCTGGAACCCGAGCAAGTTCTTCTTGACCGCGCGATTGATCGAGGCGATCATAGCGGCGCGATCCGCCGTGTATTGAACGGATACACCGGCCTGCTCAATCCGGTTCGTTCGGTTCACCAGGTCCTTGTATTTCAGGAAGACGTCGGCGACTTTGTGGCTGCCGAGGCCAGGCGGCACGGCGACCTCCAGCATCACGATATGGTTGTCGCCACGGTAGAAATCGGGAATGATTAGCTTGATGCCCGGCTCGTCCTGGTCGGTTTGCCGGTTAGCCGCGATCCCAAGCTCATCCGCCACGCGCCGATCGATCTTCTTCTCGTCGTTCTTTACCTTGCGGGTCTGGGCGGCATCCAGTGTCTTCGCGCCGAGCACTCTCACCAAGCCGACCCCTTGCGCCAACTGGATTCGCAGCTTGACTGCCTTCGCCACGACATGCGTCAGCTCATCCAGCTCCTTCGCAAACACGGTCTTTGTATCGGCGCCGTCCTTAATGAAGTGGTAGTTGCCTCGGCCGTCCTTTGCGATGGCCATCATCAAGTCTTCGTTGAAATCGAGTCCTAATCCCACGGAGGTTGTCTGAATCTCCTTGTCGGCTTCGGCGGACGTGAGTCTTTGGAACGCCTGTGGATCGGTTACGCCGGCCGTGACCTGTCCATCGGAAAGCAGGATCACGCGGTTCACGCTTTCCGGCCCGGCGAACTTCGCTGCCTCCCGGTAGCCGCTCTGAAGGCCGCCATAGATGTTCGTTCCCCCTCCAGGTCTCAAGGTGGTGATCTGGCGCTTAATGCGGTCCGCGTCACGTACGCGCTGCGCCGGTATCAGGAGTTCAACGTTGTCATCGAACACCGTCAGGGAGAAGGTATCGTCGGAATGCAGGGTGTCCACAAGCTTGATTGCGGCAGACTTGGCAAATTCCAGCTTCCGCTCGGACTGCATCGAGCCGCTTCGGTCGATTATGAGCGAGATGTTCAGCGGCGGCCTGCGCGGAAGCTCTCCCTTGATCGCCTGGAGCCCAACTTGCAGATAGGTATGGTCGCCCTGCTGAACGATTCGCGTGCGCTCCGTGTCCGCCGAAACGTGGAGCGCCGTGGTCGTCGGGATCGGGAAGGACTGGGTATAGCTGCGCGAGAACGCCTCCAGCTTGACGCGCTTTCCATCTACGAGTACGCCCTCCTGGATGAGCTTGTCGAGCCGGTCGCGCGCGCCGTTCCCTCCCATGTAGTCGTTTGAGATATACATGTTCGGATTCTGCTGCGCCTTGTCCGCGACGGCCAATCTTCCTTCGTAGGCACTGGATGCGCTATCTTCCATCGAGGGCGACGCGGCCGAAGTCCGACGAGCTGCCTGCGTTCGGGAACGCTGTAGTTGGTAGACAATCGACATGTCGGAAGGCGAGGCGATCGTTTTTGATTTTGCCTGCATCGAGCGCTGAATTCTCTCGTAGTTCTGCAGCGGGTCCTCCGGCGCTCCCGCCGTCTTGAATTGGTCCTCGCTCTTGGTAAGGCCTTTCTCGTCCGAAAAACCGGACCGACTTCGCGCCTGCTCGCGAACCTGTCCACAGCCGACTAGCGCCGCAATTGCCACACATGACCACCCTGCAACCAACCATCTTCCGCCTTGGTTCATAGAATTACCTCCATCTGTCGTACCTCGTTGCCGTACTGGAAACATTTTGGGCGGCGGGGGACAAGCCTGCACCCTACAACTCGCCGGCGCTCTTCCCTAGCATGCCATCGTCAATCAGGCGAGCTGCTGCCCCAGCCATCACTCTCTCGATTGCCGGGAGCGGACGTTCGGCATCCCGTTTAGCCCTTTAGGGGACTGTTTTCCCAAAAGGGTTCAGTCTCCGCGGAAGGAAAGTTTCAGCCATGAGCCGAAGTATCACGACGTGTAAACCTCAAACGTTCTGCATGAAATTTCGGAGTCTGGCTAAGACCGTGCTGGCAGTCAGCGCCGAGAACCAGTCAAAGACGGAGGCTAATTTCAAACATGCCCGAATCACTGCCCAAGCTTGAAACCGACTACCCGCTTTCACCGGAGCAGATCGCCCACTACCGGGACAAAGGCTGGGTGCTGCTGCGAGGAGTGGCCACGCCTGCGGAGGTCGCCGCCTATCGTCCGGTGCTGACGGAGACGACCATGACTCACAACCGCCACTCCAAACCGTTGTCGGAGCGGGACACCTACGGCAAGGCGTTCATCCAGGTGGGCAACCTATGGGAGAAGAGCGCGGATGCCGCGGGTTTCACGATGGCGCGCAGGTTCGCGAAGATCGCGGCCGACCTGATGGAGGTGGAAGGCGCACGACTCTATCACGACCAGGCGCTCTACAAGGAGGCGGGTGGCGGCCATACTCCCTGGCACCAGGATCAGCAGTACTGGCCGCTCGATGGCGTGCGCTGCGTGACGCTGTGGATGCCGCTGGTCGATGCGGACGCCGGAATGGGCACGATGCGCTTCGCCTCCGGATCGCACCGGCTTGGATATCTTGGGCCGATGAATATCTCCGACGATTCGGAGCGCGGGCTGGAGGAACTCATTCAGGAGCAGGGATTCCCGGTCGAGCCGGTAGGCGACATGGCGGCTGGGGACGCGACGTTCCACAACGGCTGGACGATCCACGGCGCGCCGGGCAACCTGTCGCCGAACCGGACGCGCGAAGTGATGACGATCATCTACCTCGAAGACGGGGCGGTGATCTCGGAACCGGACTCGCCGCAGCGCATCGCGGACCTGCGCGGCTGCTTCCCTGACCGCAGACCCGGCGACCGTGCTGACGGCCGCCTTAATCCGCTGCTGTACCGGCGCTAGATTCGTTCCTCACACAAAGTCTCAAAGGCACAAAGAAATGCGGCCGAATGTTTGTTAATGCCAATAGTGCGTGGCAATGAGCGGGTTGGGGAGCGATTAATTGATTTGGCCGGCTTTGAGCTACGTGTTGTTTCTATCGAGTGAGATGCTTCAGTATCAGCGGGCAGATGTCCAGGGCGCCCAGCGAGTTGCCGTCGAGTAGTTGCTTCTGCTGCGTGATGAAGAGTGGGCCGGCGGTTGGACTATCCGTGATGCGGCCGTGTGAGCCTCGCACAAGAGTGGCGTCCAGGGGGATGACGTCCATCAGATAGCGGAAGCCGAGCTGCTTTTTAAGGAGCGCTGTTCCAACCTTCAGCGCCGGGATATTCAGCGTGGGGTCGATGAACAGTTCCGCCGGATCGTAGCCGGGCTTGCGGTGAATATCGACCGTGCGGGCGAAGTCGGGCGCGTTCCGGTCGTTCAGCCAATAGTAGTAGGTGAACCAGGCGTCGGCTCGGGAGATCGCGATCAGATCGCCGGAGCGAGGATGGTCCAGGTGCATTTCCGCCTTGCCCGGTCCATCGAGTACGCGCTCTACACCCTCTATCCCCTCCAATATCTCCCACACCTGCGACCGCTTTTCCGTATCGTTTACATAGACATGCGCGATCTGGTGGTCTGCAACGGCAAAGGCGCCGCTCGCCCCCGCGTCCAGCATCTCCAGGCCAAGCTCTTCCCGCACCGCAATCAATCCGTTTGACCGCAAAATCCGGTTGATGTGGATTGGCGTAGACACACGCGTGATCCCGTACTCCGATAGGACGAGCGGCTCGACTCCGATACTATCGAAAAAGGGAATCAGGTCCGCGCATACCCTGTCGATCTCTCGAAGGTCCTTGCTGATGGCGGGGTCGTCCGGTCCGAGCCGCTGAAGGTTATAGTCGAGGTGGGGAAGGTACACAAGTGTCAGCGTTGGATCGTAACGCTTCGCCACCCATTTTGCAGACTCCGCAATCCATTCGCTGGATTTGATGGAAGTCCTCGGCCCCCAGAAGTCGAACAGGGGAAACGGACCGAGCGCCGATCGGATCTCATCACGGAGGCCGGAGGGACGAGTATAGATATCGGGAATTTTACGTCCATCGGCGGGATACATCGGTCTCGGAGCGATCGAGTAGTCCGCCGCCGAATACATGTTGTACCACCAGAAGAGGTTCGCGCAGGTAAACCTGGGGTCAATCTCTCGCGCTATATCCCAGACCTTTGGCGCCTGGACAAGGTGGTTGGACTGCCGCCAGAACTTGATCTCGCACTCGTCGCGGAAGTACCATCCATTGCCCACTACTCCATGCCGCCGGGGCGTCTCGCCGGTGAGGTAAGTGGCCTGCGCGGTACATGTCACGGCCGGTGTGACTGCGCGGATGGGAGCCATCGCGCCGCGAGCCGCCCATGCCGAAAGGAACGGCGTATTCTGCCCAAGCAGGTCCGGAGTAAGCCCCACAATATTGATAACGGCAGTCTTGTGCATCGTCCTCCAACTTCCATGCCGTGACCGCTGCTTCCTCCTTCACGCTGCCGCCAAGAGGATTTCCCTCGGAAGTCGCCGAACAACAACGCAAAGGCAACATACTCACCCGGATTATTCATGAAGCCGATTTCGATCTCGACTTTCGAGGCATAGTGCAAGCGATTTGATCTGTACGTGAATAATCCGGGCTCATTCCGTGGCCGCAATCGCAATAGCTGCGCGCGGCAGAAAGGCATCATGATGAAAGCTCTCCACAGCGCAGTGCAGGAGTTCCTATCGGGGCGGCCCAAGCGGCACTTTATCGGCGGTGAGTGGCTGGAGGCGGCGAGCGGTGAGACGATCGACGTGCGCGATCCGGGCGACGGCAGCGTCATCGCGGCGATCGCATCGGGAGATGCCGCCGACGTAGATCGGGCCGTTGCCGCCGCGCAGACCGCGTTCCGCAAGAGCGGCTGGGCCACGATGCCCGCCAACGACCGCGCCGTGATCCTGCACCGGCTTGCCGACCTGGTGGACAAACACCGCGATATCCTGGCGCAGATCGAGTCGCTGGACGTCGGAAAGCCGCTCGCGCAGGCCCTTGGAAACGATATTCCGAACGTCGCCCAGAGTCTGCGCTACTATGCCGATCTCGCCGTCCATACCCGCCGTGCCGAGCCGATCGCGGTCTCCGGCTACGAGGCGCGCTCCATCCGTGTGCCCTATGGCGTCTGCGCGTTCATCATTCCCTGGAATTTCCCGCTCCTGCTCGTGGGGTGGGGCATTTCGCCGGCACTGGCGGCAGGCAACACCGTCGTAGTGAAGCCGCCCGAGGATGCCTCGCTTTCCACGCTCTACCTCTGCCAACTGGCCCAGGAAGCCGGAGTGCCGGACGGTGTTATCAATGTGGTGACCGGTTACGGCGAAACGGCGGGCGCGGCGCTGGCCCGGCATCCTCGCATCAACCGGATGTCGTTTACCGGCTCGCCCGAGGTCGGCCGCCAGATCGCCGAATCCTGCGGGCGCAACCTTGTGCCGGTCAAACTGGAGCTGGGGGGTAAGGGCGCGGCCGTGCTGTTCCAGGACATCGATATTGCGGGCGCCGCGCAGTCGCTGGCGGGCGCGATCACGCT
>JAYTEU010000765.1:0-3682 GCA_043734985.1 Chthonomonadaceae bacterium | reverse complement strand
GGAACCAAGGAAGTGTCGGCGGTGGAGTATGGTCAGCGTGAGAGCGAAGCGAGCTGGTCTTTGATCCTGCGGGATCTGAAGGCACGGGGCATGAATTGTCCTCGCCTGGTGAAATGAACAGTAGACGCATGACGATGTGTTCATTACGAGGATACCCGCCCCCAGTTGCAAAGAAGTGGAGGCCGTCAAGAAGGAGTTCTGCGAGTGGGCGCGCTCCTATCAATATGAAAAGGCGGCTTCTCTGCTGGATATTGACAAGACCTCGCGCCATCCGCACCCAATGACAACCTAAATATGTCTTATTACCATCAACCGACAGGCTTTCAAATTGACTCCGCGCAGTCCGTTTGGTATAATGGCACATTAGGAAGTGTGCAAAAACCGCCCCCCAGCCCTCCACCCGCACGCGGGTACCCGGTCTGGGGGAGGCGTGGCGCCCTGTACGGCTGGTTCCCCCGAAATCGGGGGCGAAGGGGGCGAATTCCGCGTTTTTATTTACGCTCTTAGAGTTATTAGGACAGTTCGTGTAACAACTCACCTCGCTCACCAAAGGCTCTTTTCTCCCCCTCTCCGCCTCGGAGAGCGGGTGCCCGCTTGCGGGTGTGGGGGGTGAGGTAGGGGTGAGAGGCCGGGAGGACGTTTTGGCAAGATCGCTCAAGGTGTCGGCGGCGTTACTATTGCTGACAACACTCGCCTGGGTGGGATTCGCATGGGGGCGCGGGATGGGCGTGCGCCGCCATGCGTCGCAGCGCGGGGCGGGCATATCGGCCATGCTGCCCTTCCATCCCCGATTCGCGGGCAGTCTGACGGACCCGGAGCCGAATCCCCGCATTCCGCCCGATCAGGTGTTCGAAGACGTCCTCGACAAAGTGCAGCAGTACTATGTGGATGGCGGAGGCAGCAATGGACGCCTGACCAACGGCGCGCTCACCCGCATGCTCGCCTCCCTCGACGATCCTAGGACCAGCTACCTGGAGCCAGCCTACCGCGAAGCGCGCCAGGACGCGCTCAAGGGCCGCTACCACGGAATCGGCGCCGTTCTGAGCGTCCTTAAGGTAAAGCAGAACGGCATCGAAAACCGCAAACTGACCGTGGTCGACGTTGTGCCCGGAAGTCCCGCGGAAAAAGCCGGTCTCCGGTCCCGCGATGTCATCACCAATATCGACGACCGCTGGATCATCACCTATTCGATCGCCGTCGAGTCCGACCGCATCGCGAGGAAGACCACCGACGAAGAGGAGCGCGCCCAGCAGCTTAAGGATGTGGGGCTTCGCTTCAAGAAAGGCATCAGCCTGACCAGGGCGCTCAGCCTTCTCGCCACGGGTGAAAGCAAGACCCTGAAGCTGACCTATCTTCGACCGTCCCAGGGCACGCCCCTCTCGGTCGCCGTAAAGACCGGGCTGACCGAGATCGATCCCGTGGAGTTTCGGGTGCTCGCCGGCCGTATCGGCTACCTCCGCGTACGCCAGTTCAACGCCAGGGCGACCCATGAGTTTCAGATTGCGCTCGATGGCGCTGCCGCGAACGGCAAGCTGAAGGGCCTTATCGTGGATCTGCGCGGCAACCCCGGCGGCGTCCGCGCTGAATCCGCCGCCGAAGTAGACGGATTTCTCTCCTCCCGCAAACTGATGGCGCGCCTAACAAAAGGCGGAGCCGTCGCCGCGATCGAACGCCGCCCCAACGTGCGCGAGCCTCTCACGATTGTCGGCGCAAAGCCGGCATGGACGCTCCCGCGGATCGTGCTGGTCAATCGGGGAACGGCCAATCTCTCCGAAATGGTCGCCTCCGCGCTCCGAGATTCGGGCGCGCGAATCATGGGGGAGCATACCTTCGGCGACAACATTCTTCAGCTCTTCACCGTGTTTAAGTCGGGCGGCGGCATCGAAATGACGACCGCGCATCTATTGACCGCCTCCGGCGGCGATCTCAGCAAGGGGATCGAGCCGGATCTGCCGATCGGCAGCGAGGACGTCGTGGGCGATACCGCCGTGAAAATGGCGATTGCGAAACTGGGCGCGTAAAGTCAGGACCCCGGATGAACTCTACATTCCATGGCACATTGTGGCAGCGCCTCGCGCTGGCGCCCGCGGTAGTCGGTCTCATCTCGACCTCCGTCATGTTTGGATATGCCAGCAGCGCACTGCATAAGCCCGTTCGCGACAGCGTTGACGCCGGATATATGCAGACGTCCCGGGTAGACGCCGACGACAGCGGCGCGAGCGATACACCGGAGCCCGACTCCCGAATCCGCGTTCGCGCGCAGGATCCGCTGGACAACTATCGCGCCACGCTCGCGCTTCTTAAAAAGAGCTACTACCACGCGCCCATCGACGCGCGCCGCACCCGAACCCTCACGTATGAGGCGATTCGCGGCATGCTCGGAAGCCTTCGCGATCAGTTCACCAGCTTTCTCGATCCGGACGACTGGAACCAGATGAAAGCGACGACCGAGGGCGATTTCGAGGGCATCGGGGCGCTCCTGGAGCAGGAGGGCTCCCAGGTCCGCATCGTCCGCCCAATCGAGACCAGCCCCGCGGAGGCCGCGGGCATCCGGACCGACGACGTGGTCGTGAGCATCGACGGCGTCTCGGTAAAGGGCCTCGGCGTCAACGAGGTCGTACACAAGATCAAGGGACACGAGGGCACCAAAGTCCGGCTCGGCATCCTGCGCGGCAAAGTACCGATGGAATTCACCCTGACGCGCGCCCTGATCGAGCCGCCCGTCGTGCAGCACTGGCTGGAAGACGGCGGCAGCAAGATCGGCCACATCGTGCTCTCGGAGTTCAATGAAAAGAGCATCGCGCAGATACAGCGGGCCTATGCCGACCTGACCGCGCAGGGTATGCGGGCGCTCGTCTTCGACCTGCGCTACAATCCCGGCGGACTACTGGAGACGGCGGAAGACGTGGCGAGCCTGTTCATTCCGAAGGACCAGGACACCGATCTCAAGAACGTAGTGGTATATATCCACGAGGGGTCCGGCAAGGAGAAAGGCGATCGGCTGCGAACTCCCAGCTTTGGGATGAAGCGCATGCCGATGGTCGTGCTCGTGAACGGCAGCAGCGCCTCCGCCTCCGAGATCGTCGCCGGAGCTCTGAAAGACTATGGCATGGCGACCCTGATGGGCGAGCGCACCTACGGCAAGGGCCGAGTCCAGACCCTGTATCCGCTGGACGACGGCTCGGCGCTGCGCCTTACCACCGCCTTGTACTATCCTCCACGCCACTACGACATCAACTTCGAGCGCGATCCCGACGGCCAGAAGATCGAGGGCACCGGCGGCATCCTCCCGGACATCGCGGTGAAACAGTCTCCCCGGTGGCACGCCGAAGATTTCAAGGACAAGGCGAACGACCTGCAGCTCCAGGCAGCCCTCGATTTTCTCCGCTCGCGCTTGAACGGCAAGACCGTCGCCGAGGCGCGGGAACAACTTCGGATCGTCCGCTAGACCATCGTTCGCGGTGGCTTGTTCGATCGGGAATACTGGAAAGGCGAAGCCACAAGTAATTCAAGGCGCTTGGGATGAACTCTCCGCGCGGGCTATTGAATTCCGTGCCGCGCCGGTGGCGCTTCCATTCCAGCAGCGTTGACAATCGGCCTACTTTCTTGTTCATCGTTGTTTATCCCCATGGGGTTGGCGGATATTTGACTAAATTAGTCGGTCGCAGGCAGGGGCTGGATC
>JAYTEU010000764.1:0-2469 GCA_043734985.1 Chthonomonadaceae bacterium | reverse complement strand
AAACACACGGAGATAGGTGTCCAGCGTTTCCGCGACCTGCTCCTGGCTGTGAACGCTCTCACCCAGCAGGTCCAGCGAGGCGGATATCCCTTGCGCGTTCAGGGCGGCGACGGCGGGAATGGCCTCTTCGATCGTCTCTCCGGCGACAAACCTTCGGGCCGCGCGCGCCGACCAGCGATTTCCGCGCACGAATGACTCCAGCTTCTTACTATTCGCGAGCTGGAGCAGCAGACTTTTCGCCAGCATAGAGCGCTAGTTCCCCTCGTTTCCCGGCTGGGTCTCGGTGACCTGGATAACCCGATTCATCGCCTCGTAGGTGTCGTCCGACAGCCGTTCGCGCTTAACTTCATTTGTGCCTAGAAATGCCAGCCGGTAGGTGATCACCCGGCAGCCGACCGCGCCCGGATTGCGCAGATAGGCGCGGCCCGCGGAGCCTCCGGGCCGGTAAACGACACGCGTCAGCCGCTGCGGTTCAATCGAGTTGAGAACTTCCGATTCGATGTCCACAGTCTGCTTCGGACGCTCCGCGCCGTACATGCGGATATCGAGCCGGTCGCGGTCCGCCGTGGATCGAATACGGATCGGCCACGGATAGGGGTTTCGGAAGCGCAGATCGATCGTCTGCTGCGCGACGGCGGCATCCCTTCCGGGCGGGACATAGTGCGGCGCGAAAACGTGGCTATGGCGCTCCACAATCGGCAGGCCAGCCAGAAGCGCCGCGTTGTAGAGCGTGGTAGAGGCCTGACAGACCCCGCCGCCGTAGGCGCGCACGAGTTCGCCATCGTAGCTAACCGGCGCTTTGAGAAAGCCCTGATCGAAGGACCAGGATTTGACGACCTTGTTGAAGGAGAAGACCATGCCCGGCCCGATGACCTTGCCGTCGAGGGCGTCGGCTGCCTTCCGCGCGTTGATCCGCTGGCTGTCCGTGCGGCCCTCCAGGCTGGTCGAGTAGCCTGAAAGCTCGACCTCTGCCGCGGGCGGGCCGGACAGGGCAGCCAGCATAAGCGCCCCGAGGCCGAGCAGGGCCACGAGCGCGCCGCCCATTGCGAGGCCGGCGAGATTCAAGGCCGACTGGGCGGTGACTGATTTTGTAAGTGAGGCGCTCACTTGGTTCCTTTTGCCAGGGTCGTGCGACGGGTAAACCCGAATTGTGCGACAGGCACGTCCAGATTGTGCGACGGGTACGCACGGGTGGCGCGACGGGTACGCACGGGCGGTGCGACGGGTACGCACGGGTGGCGCGACGGGTACGCACGGGCGGTGCGACGGGTAAACCCTTCGCTATAGGCCGCTACGCGGCGTCCGCCCTTCGGGCGGGATGCAGGCTGTCGCCTATTTCACCGTGATGCGGGTTTCGGCGGATTCGGCGCGCGTGTCCGGAGCGTACATACCTTGCGCCAGGGCGGGGAGTACGTGATAGATTCCGGGCGTCTGGGCGCGGAGATTGTATTCGATTATATGGTCGCCTTTGGTGAGCGTGCGGCAGAAGAACGCGATACGGTCGTCGCGCACGGTTACCGAGGACCACCAGTAGCCCCATTCCGTGACTTCGGAGGCGTCGCCGCGCTCGTTGACTTCGCAGCCGGCAGGGAAGGCGTCCTCGATGAGGACATAGATGAGATCGCGCGGAGCCTTGATCGTCAGGCGGACGCGGACCCAGTCCGCACCGGTCAGGATGTTGTTGGTCGGCTCGGTCTGCTCCGTGTAGTAGCCGGAGCCGGCGGGCTTGGGCACGATGCGCACGTACTCGCGCTTGATTTCTAGGCTCTTGTTCGCCAGAACGGGCAGGTCTTCGGTTGCGATGGTCTGCCTGAATTCTACGGAGTAAAAGATCGGACTGTTCCCGCCGACCCGCTCCAGCGTCACGTCGTTCTTATCGGGACGAAGCGCGACCGGCGCGATTCGAAGGGCGATCTCCTTCTCCTTCAGCGCGTCGGGCGTGAGCGCGAACGATTGGTAGAGCTTGCCGTTCAGGTTTACGCGCACTTCGCCGGTGGCGCTCGTCGGTCCCTGGCCCGCAAGGCAGTCGCAGAACGCCGCGAGCGTGGCGGCAGTGTCGCGCGTGCTGTACCAGTAGTTTCCACTGCGCTTGAGCATGAGCCAGGAGAGCACGCGCGGTATCCGGGCGTCGTGCGGATTTGCGGCGACCATGGCTCGGAGGCAGAGCGCGGTCGTGCTGACATCGCTCCAATCCCAGGCGTCCGCAGCGGCCTTCCATCGCAGCATTCCGTCGGCGAAGACCGCCCTTTTGTTCATCTCGGCGATAATCGTGTCATCCGGAGGGCCGAGCTGACGGTCGAGCAGCGCCATGTAGGCGAGGGCATCCGTGCGCAGCTTTTCGAGCGGAATCGAGCGCGCTCGCTCTTTTCTCGCAGTTGCCGTATCGCCGGAGAGGCCAAGCGCATAGAGGACATAGGCGCGGTCGCTCAGATCGGTGTTGACGTCGGCTGCCATTTTCGCCGCCGCCTT
>JAYTEU010000763.1:0-1866 GCA_043734985.1 Chthonomonadaceae bacterium | reverse complement strand
TGCGCGGGAATCGAGAAAACCCATCGCGCCTTTGTCCGCCTCTCCGCCGCCGAAAATCAGGCCGTCCAGGATTACCGCCCCGTAGCGACCAGACTTAATCCTGTAGGCGTAGACCGTGTGGCAGTAGTCGCGCGAGGGCCCTTGGCCAAAGTTGCAAGGGCAGGGTACGGAGCAGGAGCACGCCTCGATCAGCGTCCCCGATGCCTCCCAGCCGGTTTTTGCCCTGCTCTGGGCCGCGGGCGCCGCCTTTCGGGTCGAAGGTGTTTGCGGGCGCACTACAGGCGTCATCATCAGCGCCGCCAGCCCCAGCGCACCCGCCCATAGAAGTCTTGCCGTCATAATACTCGCACCTCGTTTTCCAGCCTAACCGCTTGACTACATCAATAATTCCGGCCGAAGTCTCAGCTACACCGGCTGTAACGAACACCAATTCGCATTGAGTATCAGGTTACCGCCCGTCGCTGCCACTCATCCACTCACCCACTCACGCACTCACCCACTCACCAACACCGCCCGAATATAACACGTCGCCTGGTACACTGTCAAGAAAGGAGGGGCGATCGATATGGCACTCATAGAGCTGAAGTATTTCAGCGGCGCGCTGCTAAAGCAGACGGCGGCGACCGTGATATTTCCCGAGACCAAAATAGAAGGACCGTTTCCGGTGTTTTACCTGCTGCATGGGCTTTCGGACGACCATACGATGTGGCAGCGGAGAACGAGCATCGAGCGCTACGTACAAAGTCTGCCGCTGATCGTCGTTATGCCGGACGGGGGACGGGGGTTCTACTGCGATGCCATAGCGGGAATGGCCTGGGAGACGTCAATTGCGCGCGATCTCGTCCCAATTGTCGATAAAATGTTCCCGACTATTCGCGAGAGATCCGGCCGGTGCGTTGGAGGGCTCTCGATGGGAGGATACGGAGCCGTAAAGCTTGCGCTGAGATATCCGGAGATGTTCTGCTCGGCGAATAGCCACTCCGGCGCGCTGGGGTTTGCGCACTGGGCGCTGAGCACGGATCCAGGCAACTCCTTTGCCGTCGAGTTCACGCGAGTTATCGGCGCCGAACCCGTCGGCGGGCCGAACGACCTATTCGCGCTGGCCGAAGCGCTCGATCCGGCAGTCCGGCCGGCGCTGTCGATCGATTGCGGCACGTCGGATCACCTGCTGGATGCGAATCGGGCGTTCCACGCGCATCTGACGGAGATCGGTTATGCCCATGAGTACACCGAGTTTCCAGGCGCCCACGATTGGTCGTACTGGGACGAGCACATTCAGCAGGCTCTCAAATTCCACCTGAGCGCGCTCGAGATGCCGAAGGCGTCGGCTATAGAATCTCGCTTGCCTTAATAATGTCGTGCGCGGTCTGTTTCATCGTCTGGCACTTGTCGCGGCTCATCTTCTGGAGCATGCGAAACGCGTCCGACTCGGCGAGTTCCTTGCGGGTCATCAGAATGCCCTTGGCCCGCTCCACAAGCTTGCGAGTCTCCAGCGCCTCTTTGAGATCGCCGGCCTCGTGGAGCGCGGCATGCAGGTCGGCGAACCGTGCCATGGCCGTCTTAATGGCGGGAAGCAGTTGTTCGCTCGTTATCGGCTTTACGAGGTAGGCGCAGGCACCGGCGTCCAGGGCAAGATCCACGTAGTCATCATCGCTGTAGGCCGTCAGCATAATGATCGGCACGGCAAAATCGGATAGGATCTCCTTGGTCGCAGTAATTCCATCCATCGGACCCGGCATATTGATATCCATCAAGATGAGGTCGGGCTTGAGCTCTTTCGCCATCTCGACGGCCTTTCGACCCTCCACCGCCTCCCCGACTACCTGATAACCTGCCTTGAGCAGCGCCTTCCGGATCTGCAGCACG
>JAYTEU010000762.1:0-2001 GCA_043734985.1 Chthonomonadaceae bacterium | reverse complement strand
CGAGGAGGATTCGAGCGATCAAACTAGTCTCTGCCGATAGTCTCCGCAAAACGGGAATATTTGCGGATCAGGCCGGAGACTTTCGGCGATTTCCACCTTAACCTCGCCGAATCGGGAGTCCGGAGACGAAACCGAATGCGCGAAAAGCCGGGATTTCCGGCCCATTCTCGCGTTTCTCAGGGAGCTTGGCCGAACACCACACTGCCTGGCTGGCGACGCAGTGCTGATCGCACCCGTCTCCGCGCGAATTCCCTGCTAACAGGGAATTTTACAGGCAATTTTGCATTTTTAGGGCCCCCCAGGCCGATTTCGTAGCAGAGAGCCGCTGCGCTGCAGCGCTTTTCCCGCAATTCCCTACTCCACCTAACAGGGAAGTATTTCAGGGAAGCAGGGTATTGTGATGAAATAACAGGGAATTAATCGTCATTTGGCGTGATCGCCGGACTTGGCCACGAGCAAGATTCAGCGCCGCGGATCCGGGCTCAACGCCCTCTGCAAAGCAGATAGCCAGATCACGACGGCCGCAGCACCTGGATCGACATGCCCAACCGCGCGAGCGCCCATGTAACTTGAGCGTCCACGCCGCGGCATCATCGGACTTGTCCCGACCGTTCTTGGCGGCGTGAACCATCTTCTGCAACAGCACGTCTCGGGTCAGCCCGGCGTATGTAGGTCCGGCAAACGCCTGTGCAGCCGGGATTGAAGCATCCAGCATGGTACGATCGCCTTCGACGGCCCCGCCTTGTTCAGAAATGCCCAGGCACCCTTCACCAAGAGCACTGGGCCCAAGTGGAGGCATTGGTCACCGCCCGCCCTTCCAGCACGGAGGCACTGCGCCACAGGAAAATCGCATAAAGCGGACCGGACGTTCCGCCGACAGAACGGCGCACTGTGGCGGAAATCCCCCGCAGGATCGCTGCAGCACTGCTGGCGTCGTGGCCGTCAAATTCGCTCTCGATCGCCGCCGCGCCGTGCGCAAGGCTGATGCCGAATCGCCGTCAACGACGACCCGATCAAGCTCGGTGAGATAATCCTGCGCCTCTGTCAGAGCCCCACAGATGGTAAAACGACGCGGCGGACGGCTTCCGCCTCGCGTATCGGCGGCGCTAACACTGGCATATAGAGGTCGGCGAGAGCGTTGCATGGGCGCCGGCCACTGGGGAAACCTTGCCCGATACGAACGACGGCCAGGCGGACGCGCGGGTGGGAGCATCGAGGCGAGTCAACCGTAGGTCATCGACCCGCATCCGGGTAAGCGAGCACCCCGCCATCTTCAGCGCCGTCAGAAAACTGTCGCACCAGGCTCGTTCGACCTCAATGTCCCTTTCGGCCAGGAAGGCCGATGCGCGCCGGGCGACTATGTAAGGCGACACGCTCCCTGGGTAGGATCTCCTTATCGGCGATCGTCCTTTCCAGCATCAGATCGACGAGACGATCCGCGGCTTGCAGCGGCGTGCGCGCCAACGCCGGCCTCGCCGTGAATGCCGAGGCCGAGTTCGATTCCCTATCGCCCAGCTCGAAGCCTGGACGGCCCGCGGCCGGCACCGCGCAGGCGGATAGCCCGACGCCCATAGTGACCTCCGCGACCCAAACTTGCTGATCAATATTGCTCACTCGCTCTGAATAAGCACAAAGAGTCGTATAATTTGGATGATGGCGAATGGTGGGGCGCTAAGTCACTGCCGGACGAACTGGGTTCCATTGGCGGAACGGCTCGCCAATCTGCACCTGTTAGAAAGTTCCGATTTCTTTTTAAGCTTTGTGCAATATCGATCGCGACACCCCGCTTACTAAGGCGCATGCTGCCGCTATCACCGCGCCGCCAGTGGCATTTTTCGGTGACTGAGAGTTCGGTAGCACTCCCGCCTCATTGAACTTTGAGGTTTGGCATGGATCGCTTCGTCCACCGTGAAAACATCGCGCACTACAAGCGTTTGCTGGCTGAAACCAACGCACCGTCTGATCCGGGGCGGCATAAAATGATTGTTCGGTTATTGGCAG
>JAYTEU010000761.1:0-5850 GCA_043734985.1 Chthonomonadaceae bacterium | reverse complement strand
TGTGACAAGGCGCAGGCCGATCGTGCATAGGGCGAAGAGCGTGATGACGATGGGAACGGGCGCGGTAAAGGCGAACGCCTGGAGGTCCAGAGGATTCAGCAGCAGTCCCCTGGGTGTCATGAAGGCCTCTCGGATTCCTAGAAGCAGGACATAGGTCACGACTCCCCCAAGCGCCCAGCCGAAGAGGCACAGTACGATGGTTTCACCGGCAGCCCGCGAGATCAGCGTCGACCGCGAATAGCCGATGGCGGAGAGCATCGCAATCTCCGGCATGCGCTGCGTGAAGTAGATATTGAACAGCAGGCCGCAAACAAACGAGATCGCGAACACTATTATACCGATCACGATGTTCATGATGAGATAGAGGTTGGAGAGCGCGCTTTGAGCCTCCAATACCAGCCCCGCGAACTTCCATACACGCCCCTTGCTCTTATTCATAACACCGTCGATGGACTCCGCAAGCTTTGCCTGATCCGTCGCGCCCCCGGTCTTCGCAAACGCGAGGTACCCCACGAAATTATAGGGCGATTCCCTGTCGACCAGCGCCTTTGAGGTGAGGCCGAGCCAAACTGGGCCGTGGAGGAGACCCACCAGCCGCACCGGGATCGGCGCAAAGCTGTCTTGTGATTCCGGGCGTGAAAGTATGTCGCCCACTTTGAGACCCAGATTCCTGGCTACCGCGTCGGAGATCACGGCCTCGGGCGCACCATCTACAGGCATGCGCCCGGTCGCGAGATGTATGCTGCACCGTTCGAGCATCTCCGCGCGGCCCGGGGCGTCCAGGCCGAAGATCGGAAAGACCATCTTGCCGAAGATGGTCTTGATCATGGTCTGATACGAATGCGACGGATAGAGATGGCCCAGTTCCGGCAGATTGCGTATCTTAACAAGCTCTGTTTCATTTACCACGAGCGCGTTGCGTGGCGTAATGCCTGTAAGGTAGCGGTTGTAGCCGTAGAGCGTGAAAAGCGTAAGGTCGATCGAATGAACGATGGTGACGATGCTCGCGACCAGCGTAACCGCGAGAACGATTACAAATGCAATTGGAAGCGTCTTGCCGGGGTTTCGGCGGACATAGACCAGTGGGCTTAGGGATGTGATCATGATTTGAGGATGGCAGGCACTATAGGTGAGCGGTATCGTTGACGCACCGCACTCGCCATAAGAAGTTTTCGGGAGTCCCTGTCTGTTCGATCACGCTAAGCGAGGTGTTCGCAAGCGAGAATCGCAGCATGGAGGCAACGGGCGCATCGAGGGCGGCGCACAGCAGGGCTCGGAGCGTCCCGCCGTGCCCGACAACGGCGATATGACCCCTGGGATGCGCCGCCAAAATCTCGGCGCGCGCGCGCATCATTCGCTCCCACGCGTGCTCCAGCGTTTCGCCTCCAGGCGGCCGCGCGCCTGCGGGAGAGCTGCGGTACTTACGCAGTAGGTCTGCCTCCCCGCGAGCCTCGATGTCCGCCTGATTCATGCCCTCCCACTCCCCGAGCATTATCTCCCGGAGAAGCGGAGTTATTGTCAGCGGCAAGCCAAAGGGCGCGGCGATGGCTTCCGCCGTCTCCCGCGCCCTGCTTAGATCGCTCGACCAAACCGCGTCTATGGGCGATTCCAGGGCGTACAGGCGCGCAGCTATTCGCGAAGCCTGCGCCCGCCCCTCCTCGTTCAGCGGAACATCCGAGTGCCCCTGCATACGCAAGTCCTGATTCCAGTCCGTGACACCGTGGCGGACAAGGTAGAGCCGGAGCGTTTCGGTCTGCATTGCTACTTGGATGTACCGCCCGGCTTAATGCCTATTCCGGGATGTACCGGACCGCCGCCCGGAGCCATGCCCGGCATTCCCTGTCCAGGCGGAGGCGCCTTAAACTCTTTGGCGCCGGCCGGCGGCGAAAACGCAAACGCGCTCGAGGGGATCGACCCGCCGAACACCTGCGAGGATAGGTTTACCTTGGCAGTTCCGGAGGTCGTAACCAGAGTGTATTCCAGCAGGTTGTAGTTCTGCTTGTCGATCATGAAGCGGTGGAACTGCTTGACCTGCTTAAGCGCCTCGTTGTACTTTTTCACGTCCTCCGGTTTCGCGCCTGCAGGCGGGGCCGGTTTGAACTCGATTACGAACGCCTGTCGGCCCTGGACAGTTGCTGCGGCCGGCAGAAGCGAAAGGCCGGGCTGGTTCGCCGGCGGGATCTTGCGCAGCAGGTCAACAAGCTGGGCGATCACCACGTTCGGCGGAACCGGCTGCTTCTGGTACATCTTTTTGGCAGGCACATACATAGTAGCGATCTTACCGTCGCTGTAAATCTCACCCTGGCGGCTGGCGAGCTGCTCGGCCATTTGGCCCGTTACCGCCGGGCCAATACCGGTCGCCTTGACACTCTTATGGAACAGGTTCGGGGTCTTGTACTGGACCTGTTCGTTCTGGGTAACCGTAAAGGCCTTGCCATCAGGCGTCTTTCCGGCCTGGATGGTGACAATCGATGCCTGGAACGACTTTGCCTTGGTATAGTTCTCGGCCATCTTTTTTAAGATTGCGCCGGCGGTCTCGGCCGCAAATGCGCTATTGGAAACCAGTAGGGACAAAGCCCCGATCGTGAACGCGCTTCCAGCGATGCGGAAGCCCCGAACGTTCCCGGCCCGATTGTGGGCGGCGGGCAGCGTAGACATAAAACTCTCCTTGGTGGTCCGGCGTAACCGCCTTCAGCGCGGGGCCGGTATTCCGATCGTCGTCAATAATTTCGATAATGCGCCGCCGGTGGACTGTAATATCGATGGGATGTCCGGTCCGGCAATCGACGCTAGTATACCATACGGACCCTGTGCCTAAGTCGTCACGCTGCGGCTTCGACCGGACAGTTGGCTCCGGCATTCGCGGTCAAAAGGAGACCACCGCTTTCAAGACACCGCTCTCCGGCTCCAGCCAGGAGGGAAATACTCCCGGCAGATCCTTCGCATCCGCACGGTGCGTTATCCAGGGCGCGGTATCCACCTCACCGGCTTCCAGCAGGCCAATGATCCGCTTAAAATCCCGACCGGTGGAGTTGCGCGTCGCCAGCAGGGTGATCTCCTTTCGGTGGAAATCCGGGTCGTAGAACGTGATGTCCGCGAGCACCAGCCCTACATAGACGATACGTCCGCCGCTCGCGACATACTGGAACGCTCCTATCATCGACGCCGCGTTTCCGGTCGCGTCGAAAACCACGGTAGGCAAGTCTCCGCCGGTGATTTCCCGAATCTGCTCCAGGGCTCCCTCGCCCGATAACACGGTTTCGGCAACGCCGAGCTTCTCGCGGCAGAATGTCAACCTGTCCGCATTGATGTCCAGCGAGATCACCTTCGCGCCTGCCGCCATTGCGAACTGGGTGACAGCAAGCCCAATAGGCCCGGCTCCAATGACCAGCGCCCACTCGCCCGACTCGATGGCCGCGCGGTCCACGGCATGCGCTCCGATCCCCAGCGTCTCCACGAGCGCGAGCTGATCGAGGGACAGCGTTTCGGAGCGGTGGAGCTTGTTGGTGGGCATCGAGATGATCTCTCTCATACCGCCGTCCGTATGTACGCCGATAACCTTGAGCGATGCACAGCAGTTGGTTTTGCCTCGACGGCAGGCGATGCAGGCGCCACAGTTAAGGTATGGCTCGACCGCGCACCGGTCGCCCGGCTTCAATCCAGAAGTATCCTCTTCACCGATTGCCAGAACTTCAACGCCGAGCTCATGGCCGAGAATTCGCGGGTAAGTAAAGAAAGGCTGGCGGCCACGGAACGCATGCAGATCGGTGCCGCAGATGCCGACCCGGCGCACGCGCGCGAGGGCCTCTCCGGGTGGTGCCGTTAGGGGGGCAGGGCTGTCCGAGAGTTCGAACTCGCCCGGTTTAAGAAGCGTAATGGTATTCAATGCGCCGTCCTTTCAGTGACTTGAATTTCCGTTTCCATAAGTTTACCGGAAATGCAATTCGAATGATCCTGACCGGAATTATCGATGTACCGCCGCAGCCAGACAGGAACCTCAGGCTCCTATCACGAACTTAAGGAAAATACTGCTCGGAGGCTCCTTCATGCGCGTCAACGCGGACAATCTCGCTCTGCTCGAATCGGATTACGATGGTTACCTGGAAGGCGAAGCTGTCAATGCCTTCTTCACATCCTACGGAATACAGTTCTCAGCGGGCCACTGGTGTGCGGGCGGCTTCAGCGATCGGTTTTGTCGCACGTACCTGGAAGAGCCGATAGATGAGTCGGCTGTCGGCCAGATTTCGCGCGTTGCGCAGGCAGGAATACTCGGCGTGGAGCTTAACAACGAAATGTTCCTGGACGACCGACAGGAGATAGACGAGGGGAAGATACGGGAAGTCCAGGACGCCCTGCGAGCGCACAAGCTGATCGCGACCAATATGAACACTAACATATGGACGCGGGCGTACTATCGTATGGGCGGCATAACCAATCCCGACCCGGGCCGCCGCCGACAAGCGATAGATTACTGCCTTCAGACGGTCGATCTGGCAAAAAAGCTCAACTGCCCAAGCGTTCAGCTATGGCCAGGCTCCGACGGCTGGGACTATCACTTCGAAGTGAACTACGGGCAGCACCTCGACTGGTTCATTGACGGCTGCGTTGAGATCGCCCGGAAAGCGCACGGCATGGGGCTGCTGTTCGGCACGGAAGCCAAGCAGAAGGAGCCGCGCGAAGGAAACATGATTCTGAACACGACCGCCAAGGCCGCGCTCGTGGCGAAGACCGTCAATGAGACACTCGGCGAAACCGCGATGGGAGTAGTGATCGACTACGGCCACGAGCAGATGGTTGGAAACCAGCCCGCCGACAGTCTCTACCTCCTAAAGCGGATGGGCGTGCCTATCATGAACTTCCACATCAACGCCGCCAAGTACAACTCCAACGACGAGGATCGCGTGACCGGCACGGACGATATCTGGCGGCTGGCCGAATTCTGCTACGCCGCGATCGACACAGATTACCAGGGGTGGTTCGGCGAAGACCAGTTCACCTACCGAATGGAGCCCGTCAAGGCCATGTCGCTGAGCAAGGAGTTGTTTGCCAACGCCATGAAGAAGGCCCTTTGCATATACGCCGTAAAGGATCAGCTCGGGACCGCGCAGGCGACCGGGGACGCGGGCGAGGTTATCGATGTAGTTAAGCGCATCCTTACAGGTCGTTGACGGTGGGCCGCCGAGGGGTGACCGCGTGGTCCGGACTTCAGGTTATCCGTATTAGGGTAGAATTGGTTCAGTCGTAAGTAACAACGCGTGAATGCTCTCCTCTCCTTCACCATCCGGACACGGGAGCGAGAGTACGGGGAGGCCGGGTATGAACTGCTGCCGATTGTCGAACGTTCGGCTCATCGCGGGATTGCTGTCGCTGTCCGGCGTGATCCTTGCAGGAGCAGGCGGTCGGATATTCGCGGGCCAGGCTAAACCTGCCAGTGCGGCGGAGGGCCAGAACTGGCCTCAGTGGCGCGGGCCGGAAGGCAACGGCATCAGCAAGTCTAAAAACCTGCCGACGACCTGGAGCCTGGAGAAGAACATAGTCTGGAAGACCCCACTTCCTTCCTGGAGCGGGGGAACACCGGTCATCTGGGGCGACCGTATCTTCGTCACGTCCCCAACGAAACCTGCAGCAGGACAATCCCAAGCGAGCCCGCCATCGCAATCCCGACTTACGTTAGCGAGTCTTTCGGGCGAGGCACAGCATTCATATTCAGTTCACCCACTCACCCTCTCACCCTCTCACCCTCTCACAAAGTTAACCGCCCAGCGCGGCGGCCAGCGCGACGCGGGCGGCCCCGCCCTGCTGCTCATCTGTATCTCCGTGGAGGACGGCTCCGTGCTCTGGCAGCGCGAG
>JAYTEU010000760.1:0-3848 GCA_043734985.1 Chthonomonadaceae bacterium | reverse complement strand
AGGAGCCTCTTGGCGTGGGCGACGTGCATCTCTTCCAATCGCCTGGCCATCACCGAAACTGGATCGACTGCATTCGATCCCGCGAACAGCCGCTCTGCGATGTGGAAACGGGCTGCCGCTCGGTGGCCCTGGTTCAGCTTGGCAACCTCGCCTACTGGAACAACCGCCGGCTGAAGTGGAACCCGGAAAAGTGGCAGTTCATCGGTGACCGCACCGCGAACGGCTGGCTCGACCGTGACCGCCGCGACCCCTGGAAACTGCCCAGGACGTAGCGAAACCTCCTGCCCTCAGGGCGCGCCGGCCTCCTGCGCCTTCGAGCGGGCAGCCTGCATCTGAATAAGCATCTCGCGCTCGCTAATATCGGACCAGGTATGACCCTGCCCGGGGCCGTACTTGATCGTGCCCCCGTAAGGTGGTTTCGCGCCGCGCAGGAAGTTATCGAGCAGATGGACGGCATTATTGAGGAAGTAGTTATCCGACTCGCCCACCGTGATATGTATCTTTCCTGTCAGTTTTGGCCCAACCGTACGCCAGTTCTCCTCAAGATAGGCTCGCAAATCGTAGCGCTTCCAGGCATCCGCCTCCTTCGTGTCGATCTCTCCGGTTCGCGGATCCCATAGCGGTATCGGTATGCCATTTGTTCCACGGCGGCCGAATACGGCGTTCCAGGCGCCCCACTGCCCGCCCGACGTGGTATACCGGTCGCCGGCGCCCTTCAGGTTTTCCGCCCGGCATTCGTGTCGCACCGTAAATACCGTCTCCCCGTATGGGGTTCTGCTCGCCGGACGCTCGAACCCGAACTTGTTGACATAAGCGTTCTTGTCCACAAAAATGTTGATCAGCTCGTAGGCGCGGAAGTCCACGGGATCGGGCGATGCGGACCAGCAGCCATTAAAGTAATCCGGATAGTAAATCTGAAGCGCCAGGGACACCCATCCGCCGGTGGAAGCCCCGCTCAGGAACCGCGCACCCGGTTTGCCTATGCCGCGAAACTCCTTCTCGATATAGGGGATCAGCTCCTGCGTCACGGCGTCGCCATAGGGACCGTTGTTGGCGGAGTTCACCTGGTACGGATCACCATACGGTCCATCACCATCCAAACCGATCGCTATAAACCGCTGAGTGTCCTCCGCGAGCCACATTTTTCGGAACGAACTGTCCTCCCCCATAAGTGCGCCTGCTGACGTATATCGGCTCCCAAATCCGCCGATTCGCACCCACAACGGATATTTGCGCTTAGGGTCGGTTGAGAAATCCTTGGGCAGAATAATGCCGGCGCGCAGGAACATCGGGCGGCCCCAAAACTTGGTCAAGAGCGGCGATGGCAGCCGGACGTACCGTACGAAATCCGTGTCTGACGGCAGTGTTTCAGGGCCGATCCTCTCGGTAAGGGCCAGCGAAACCGGCGCCTTCTGGAGCGGATCGAGGTGAATCCGCACGGGCTTACTATAGAGGTTACCGGCCGAATTCAATGAGCGCAAGTCCTGGTTGACCGAGAAAACGGCCTGGACGGTGTAATCGCCCTGCGCCAGTGCGTCGAGTGTCGAAATTGGAAATGCCGTCGCGGCGCGATCGATAACAGCAATGGAGCCGGGCATGAACCGGGCGACGTCGCGCGCCAGGACGGGCGGCGCTCCCATTCCCGCGCGGCCGATCGAGTTTCGCGGCTCACCCTCGGATTTGGAGCTCATGCACACAAAGAGCCGTCCCGAGAGCGCCCGCGCGCTCCCTTCATTCGGCAGGAGCACGTCGAATCGCAGCGTGGTTTGCCGCGCGGCAGCCGGCCGACCGACCTGTGCTTCAGTTCTTGCAGCGAAGGTGACGAATAACAAAGCGAAAGCGATAAGCGTTCCGCATCCAGACAGACCTTGATTGTACTTGAGCGGATTGAAAAGCATTGGCATATCGATCATCCCTTCGAAGGCGGCCAGCCGTGGAACGACGCGCGGTTAAGAAACGCCCCGGCATGTAATTTCGATCATGCCGAGTTTTATTCCTTTCGGAAGGGCTATTCACAAAAAAGTGGAATCGGAGACGTACACGGCAAACAGCCATCCGGTACGGTCATAACGGATGGCTGCTGAATGCTCGGCGTCGAGGATTTTGCGCCTCGAAGTGGAATCGGAACGAAAAATCGGAGAATTTCCGCATGGTTTCCACCAAACGAGGCTATCGGGTACTGAAGGTGATGCCGAATTGGCCCGACCCGGTACCCGCCGCGAGTTTGTTCGTGGTGTCCTGCAGACTTGTCGTTGTGCCGGCGTTCGCGCCGGGAGAGATCGCCCCTCCCTTGAAGTACTTGGCATGACCATCTGCAAGCAAGCAGATTGCGCCTTCGCTGTGCCTGCCCTTTGGTGCGGTGCGGTCGAACAGACCGCATGCCGGGGGCGCCGGGCCTCCGGGATTGACGCCGAAGCAGTTGTATCCACCCATGAGGCCGGAGCTGTAGAGGGCGCCGCCGCTGTCGCCGCCCACGGAGCTTCCGGTGTTATCCGCCAGAAGGTAGTTGACACCATCGCGGAACCGAAGCGGGGCAGATTAATGTTATAAACCATGGAGACAGGACTGAGCGAAACGCCGTTCATAATAGTGGGAGGAGTAGCGTCGTCCGGGCATCGAAGTACCTGGGCGCTCTTCGAATACGGGTAGACCGAACCTGCCCAGCCGCGACCGGGGACAAGGGCGAGCGTTCCTGCCGAATTAAACGTCCGGCCCATGGGAAACTGCTCGACATAGTCTTGGACGTACTGAATTAGGGCCAGTCCGACCTGCTTGTTGTTGCTGAGACAAGATGTCTGGCGCGCCTTCTCGCGGGCCTGCGCGAAGACAGGAAAGAGAATAGCTGCCAGGATCGCAATTATCGCGATGACCACGAGCAGCTCAATCAGGGTAAACCCTGATATTGAGCGACAATACCGGGCGGCTAATGTGCGCGTTTACTTCGGATGTGGCGACCGGCCAGCCATTGGCCCGGCGAGCTGCCGTCCCAGTCGAAACGCCGGCGCGGGCGGCAAGCCTCTCCTTGGAATGTGCGCGTAGATTGAGGATGATTCCGCTTGGAGCCGAGGCGGCGCTCGACGGTGACCCGGTTCAGACCAGCAGGAAAAGCCGCTGGCATGTAGCATGGCTGGTGCGGAAAGAGCCCAGCGCCAGGCCGTACGTGCTAACGGTCCAGTTGAGCAGTAAAAATGGAGGGCTAGTCTCGGCCGCAAATGGGGATGAGCTGGCCGATTTCGTGGCCCGCTGACAACTACTCCCACGGAAGAAAGAGTACCTTGAGGGCTTCCTGGCGCTCCAGGAGGCCGATCCCTTCTTCGTACCTACTGAGCGGAAGCCGATGCGTGATCAGCGGGGTCAGGTCAAGCGCGCCCCGTACTATGAGCGAAACCGCATACTCCGCTGCAACTCGGCTATGGCCGGGATAGCCGCACAGCCGAAGCGCCGGACTATAATGCCTGGGCTCGAAGCTGTATGCTTCGCGCTGAACGCCAAACAGGGCAACCGTGTCACGTACGTGGTCCATGAGCCACTCCACGGAGGCCCTGGCTCCAACGCAGTCGATACCGGTCTCCAGCGAATCGGGGCGCGAGCGTGAAGGCGCCGTAATCTCGGAGGTGGAACGAGGATCGAACGCGGCGTCGAGTCCGACGGACTGCCGCGCGTACGCGCGCCGATCGGGCGATAGGTCAAATCCCACTACCGTTGCTGCGCCCTCCGCCCGGGCAATTTGAGCCGCGATTAGGCCGGCCGGGCCGAGTCCGTTCACGCCGAACCGGCGGCCGCATATCACGTTCATCTCCTTCAGCATGAGGAAGGTGGCCGCGACGCACATGGCTAGTTCGACGGAT
>JAYTEU010000759.1:0-10869 GCA_043734985.1 Chthonomonadaceae bacterium | reverse complement strand
CGACCGGCTTTTCGGGAGGCGAGAACGCGACTTGCGAGTGCAGGAAGTCGATTGTGACCTTGTACTGGTCGAGGTAATCCATTCCGAGTACGGCGAAATTGCGGTCGTACTCTTTGCTGCTGTCCGGCGTGATGTATAGTACGCGCGCGGACTTCCAATCCGCTTTGCCAACACCGAGTTGCGGCACGATCGCAATCGCGCCCTTGCCCGGCTTCCCGTCGTGCCATGCAATCGGAACTACTTTGATAGGCTTCAACTTCAGCTTTTCGGCGACGTCCGTCGGTATCATGGTGCCGGGTGAAGAGGTATCGATCAGCGCCCAGTATGGCGGCGCTCCCGGCACTGTGACTTGGACGAAGGGCCTACCATCCCGGAATTGGAGCTTCGCAACGGAGGTCTGTTTCAAGCGTTTGAGCGGAGCGGTAGCTTTCTGCAGCGTTACACTTTTCGTGGCGGGGTCCAGGGTAAGCTGAAACGCTGAAAGGAAAGGCGTTCCAAGCCAGGTTGCGGGCGCATCCGGTCGGGAATTGTGCGTCAGGAGTTGAGGGACGTCGGCAATGGCAACGGCGAGACTTTGCAGCTCCAGGGTTGAGGCGCGGAACACTTTGATCTCGGCCTGACCGGCTACGGAGGACAAGTTCAGCGCGGCGATTTTCACTTTGCCGTCGATCGGCGATAGCTTCAGCCTCAGAGCCGCATCGGGCGCAATCACGTTGGCGTTCATGCCTGTCGCGATTGCGGCGCGCTCCTGTCGGCTATCGTTCAGGCTAACTATTACCGTCGGAATTCTCTCCCACAATTGCACGTTGAGCGGGCCGGGCAGGATGGCGGCAGCAGGAACCGCAATGGGCGCTTTCTGCCGTGCAATCGGTTCCTCGGGAGCGGCGCAAACGGGTAGGCACATAATCGCCCAAAGGGTCAGGATTTGGGTGGTGATTCGTGCAGAACGTATCATCGATGGCTCTGCTCGACGATAAATTTCGCGGCTTCAAGCGCAAGTAAATAACCCACCGGCCCCAGCCCAGCGATCTGGCCGACAGCGACGGGCGCGATCACCGAGTGGTGGCGGAACTCCTCGCGGGCGTACACGTTAGAAAGATGCACTTCGATCGTCGGCATGCGCACGGCCGTGATGGCGTCGCGGATGGCGTAGCTATAGTGCGTATACGCGCCGGGGTTGATAATGATGGCCTCGGCCCAGTTCCTCGCATCCTGGATCGCGTCGATGATCTCGCCCTCATGATTCGATTGAAGAATCCTTACCTCAATACCAAGCTCCTGCCCACGCTGCTTTATGCTCCGATTTATGTCGTCGAAGCTGTCGCCGCCGTAGACTTCGCGCTCACGCGTCCCCAATAGGTTCAGATTGGGACCATGGATCAATGAAACGCTTATCAACCGCTGGCTCCTTTGGCGGGAATGGCCGGGTCCGCCGATGCGTCGAGCACGACCGCCTCTTCCACAAGAAGGATCGGAATGCCCTCTCGAACCGGGTATGCGTAGCGACCGCACTCGCAGTTTAGAGCGTCTCCCGCCGCACTAAGTTTCAGTGGACGGTGATATTCACAGCCTGGGCACTCCAGCAGATCCAGAAACCAATCGTCCAGCGTCTGCGCCGCCGGACCGCCCGTGACTTCGTTGCTCATTCCGTCCGATCCCCTCCAGCCATCGATTCCGCTCTAAAATGTTCTTACTCGGTCGTAACGGGCGTATTATCCCGCCTAACGTTTCCAGCCGGGTACTACTGTCGACCTGTCCGCGAAGATTCCCAAATTCCCGGCAAGCGGGCGTTAATATCCGTGCGCTTACACACGTTCACGAAACCGCGTCTCGATAGACTTCCCGCGTTCTCTGCGCCGTCTCCTCCCAAGTGAAGCAGGCCGCGCGGCGTGGGCCTGCTTCACTGTAGCGCCTCCGTTCAAGCGGATCGGTAAGCATCTCGTTGAGCGCTGCCGCCCAGGCCTCGGGATCGTTCACGGGGGCGATGCGCGCGGCGTCTCCCACCACCTCCGGCAAGGCGGGCGCGTCGGATACCAGGACGGGCGTTCCGCAGGCCATCGCCTCAATAGGGGGCAGCCCAAACCCTTCGTACAGGGAGGGATAGGCAAACAGATCCGCCGCGCGATACAGCGTCGGCAGATCGGTATCCTCCACATAGCCCGTAAGGCGGACCGCCTCCGCGGCGGCATCTCCTCCACCCTGTCGCGCAGATTCGATCAGCGTATCGTGCTCCGTCTGCCATCCAGCCTTTCCGGCGATGGCCAGAGTGTGCGGCAGCCCGTATTTCCGTTTCGCGATTCCAAAGGCTCTGCACAGCATCGGCAGGTTCTTGCGCGGCTGAAGCACCCCGACGGCAAGTACAAACGGTTGAACGATACCGTAGCGCGCCAGTACGTCTTCGGAGTTCGATGCGCCCGGCGACGGCAGTAATCCGAACCCGTCCGGCAATCCAAGAGGAATGGCTATCACCTGCTCGGGAGGCAGGCAGTACGCCTTCAGGATGTCCCGCTTTGAGCTCTCGGAATCGGTAATCACTCTGGCGGCACGGCGCATTGACGCCGGTACGGTCAGGTTCAGTAGAATGCGGTCCTTACGCGCGAACCACTCCGGAAATATTTTGAACGAGATATCGTGTACCGTCGTGACGACCGGGCAGGGACAGAGCGGTCGAGGCGGAGTCGTATACTGAACGTGCAGGAGATCGATCCCGTCCTCACGCAGAGCAGCCGGCAGCGCGAACAGCGTCCACAGCCTATCGTTCGCCGCATGCACGACTCGTGTCTTGATCTTCGCTTCGTCGGGCAGTTCTCCCGGCGAAATCGGAGTCCGGCTGTAGACAATGAACTCCATATCAGCGCGCGGGGACGGCAGGGCGTTGACCAGGCCGCGCCAGTAGGTCCTATCCCCCGTATACCTGCCCGTCAGAGCCCGCCCATCGATGGCTATTCGCATGGAATGCCCCCCTCGCGTATTATGCCGCAAAGCGTGCGGAAAAGCAACGTAGCGCGCTCGCTTGTGAGAGGGTGTGAGGGTGAGAGAGTGAGAGGGTGAGAGGGTGAGAGGGTGAGAGGGTGAGTGTCGCCAATCTATCCTTGGTCGAGTACCTCGCGGTAGACTTTCACCGTTTGGCGTGCGAATTCCAGGTAGGTGTTTCGGGCGGCGTAGTCCAGCGCGGCCCGCTGCAGGCGTTCCCGGCGAGGCGGGTCGTTCAGAAGGGCGAGGGCTTCGGCAGCGAGACTCTCGGCGTCTTCGGTGGGGACGAGCGAGAGCAGTCCCGGCTCCGCGCCCAAAAGCTCGCGGTGCGGCTCGATATCGGACGCTACGACCGCGCGGCCATACGCGAGGAGATTGGCCAGCGAGCCGGATCCCGAGGTGCGCAGATAGGGCGCGAGGGCGACATCGGCGCCGGCCATGATCTCAGGGATACGATCCTCCGGAAGATACCCGGTGATCACGACGCGGCTCGCAAGCCCGAGCCGCTCGATATCGGCCCTGAGCGACGAGACATAGCCGGTGTGGTCGTCCGGATGCCTGTCACCGGCGAAGATAAGAGCGATATCTTCAGGGAGCCGCAAGAGCGCGTCCAGCGCGATCCGATGGCCTTTCTTGTTGGAAAGGAAACCGAAAAGCGTCAGGATACTGCGGCCCGTTACCTGCGGGTACGTGGCGGCCAGGGCGCTCCGGGCAGAAACGGCGTCGGGCATCGGCAGAGCGGGCGGCGCGGGAAAGCGAATGACATGGAGCCGCCGCTCCGGAAGCCCCATGCGCAGAAGCGAGTTTCGATCCGCTTCCGTGTGGACGATGAGCGCCCGGATGGCGGGATGCGAGAAGTTCATCCGATTGGCTGCTCGGACCACCATGCGCTTAAGCGAGCCCACGCCCTCCTCGGCGATCTCGTGGACGGTCACGACCGCCGGGACCGTTATCTCGCTCAAAAAGGAGGTGACGTGGGAGCGATAAGGCGCTACGCCGCCAAAAAGAAAGTACTGATGCTGAATGTGGGCAATCTCGGCGGCGGAGTTCATGGCGCGGCCAAGCTGCTTGAACCGCATCGCATCGTGCCGATGGCGCCTGAGTACGCTCGCAATGCCGGTTCGCGCGGCATCCGAGGGAGCATCGACTATCCGAAGCGAATCGATTTCCGACAGCGTCTCCATGGCGCTTACCAGCAAGGCAGAGTAGTCGCGAATACCACAGCGCTCGTGCCACGGCGCAAACATCGCCACGCGCAGGGCAGGGTCAGGTCTAGCGGTCATTCGTCAAGCTCCGCGGCGCTCCTCCAGAAATCGTCGCGTTTCCTCGAAATTGCGGATACCCGTTGTAGCTCCCAGGGCTGTCACGCAGCACGCGCCGGTCGCATTTGCAAAGCCGGCGCACTCCTCCAGGTCCCAACCCCGCACAACCCCGGTCAGAAATCCCGCCACGAACGCATCTCCCGCGCCGAGCGCATCGACGGCTTGGACTCGAAAAGCGGGAGCCGAAAGCTCCTGCCCGTCGACCGAGCGCACATAGGCGCCACGCTCGCCCATCTTGAGAGCAACCGTCTTGACGCCTTCGTCGATAAAAAAGCGGGCGATGTCGCCGGGGTCTTCGCGTCCTCCCGCGAGCAGACGAGCCTCCTCGAAATTGGGAAGAAAATAATCGACAAACGGAAGGCAGCAGCGGATTTTGTCCATCCAGCTCCCGGTAACGTCCCAGGCGGTATCGAACGACGTGATCATGCCCGCCGCCTTCGCCGCCTTCAGGATTTCGGCGGTCGGCTCGCCATCGAGCGACGGCATCAGAAATGCCCCCGCGATATGGGCCACTTTGCTCGCCTTCACCAGCGCCATGTCCACATCCGCGGCCACCAATGTTGCATTGGCGCCGAAATAGTGCAGAAAGCTCCGCTCGCCGTCGGCATGCACCAGAACCATCGTGGCGGAGGTTGCCGATTCGGTGTCGCGGACAACGCCCTCAGTCTGAATATTGTGCTGCTCTAGTCGCCCCTTGATGAAATCACCGAAGCCATCCAGCCCAATCTTACCGATTACCCCGGTCCGCACCCCCAATTTGGCCAGTGAAATCCCCGTATTCGCGGCGCATCCGCCCGTGTGAAGCTCCATCCGCTCCACGCGCTGAAGCCTGCCTTTTTCCGGTAAGGAATCGATGGGTTTCCCGACTACATCCGCTGTCAACAATCCAATACAGACTACTTCCGGCACGGTGATTCCTCATTTCGCAAATTACTTGGGCAGCGATAAAACCTCAGACACATCCGCGCTATCCCTCCGGAGGGCTGCGCCTATCCGCAATCCTGAACTGGAGGTCGGGCACCGGCTCGCGCCGCACCGGAGCGGTGAGCGCGCGGAACTCGATCAGCAGGGCGCGGCAGGCCAGGGTGGAGACGACGGCAACCGCGCCAATCCAGAGAAGCGCCGGCAGAACTACCGTAACCGCCATAACCGCCGATGCCAGGAGAAGGATCGCTAACAGTCCCGCGGTGAAAAACGGCCGGCCGAGCGTGAGGTAAAAGGACCGACGAACAGCGGCGAACGCGCCCCGCCTCGCTGGCTTCCCCGGCTCGTCGAAGAGGCCCTTCTCCTGCGCGATCAACAGCGGCCACTGGTAAATCGACATCATCGCCCACAGCAGCAGTCCATACCCGGCCACCGTTACACCCGCTCGCCCTATCCACAATGTCAATCCGGCGTAGAAGGTCATGGCAGTCACAAGAGCGGCCACGACCCCTGTCTGGAGAAGCATCAGGCGGAGCGCCGTTCCAAACAGCGCCGCGCCGTCCTGCCACAAATGAACGTACAGCGTCTCTTCAAAGGAGGCGAACCGATGCACAAGGGCGAACGTTCCCGCCGTCGGCAGCGCCGCGAGCAGGGGAATGAGCGCCAGGCATAGAACATGCAGGGCGGGAGCGGCGCTGCGCGGCAGCCCTCGCTCGATGCTCAGCGGCAGGGATACCATGGCCGCCCAGGTTACGCTCACCGCCAGCAAAAGCCCTAGCCGATCCCATACGGTCCGCAGCGCCGCGGTCAGGATGACGACCATATGCGACTTTGGAGGTTCAATATCCGCTGTTGCTTTTGACGCCGCCTCTTCGGCGAGCGGCGCATCTGTATGCCCTAAATTCATGCCACCACTTTCGGGATGGTCCGGCCGATTTCCTGCGTAGCTGCGTCGTTTGTCAATTCGATCTTGCCTCGCATAAGCCGAGCACAATTTCGGGCAAATCCGTCATATTTAAGATATACTTGATTCTATAACCATAGGTGTGAATAGGTGCAAATCTTCCATAGGAATCGGGCGTTGGAGTAAACAGATGAATTACCCTGCGGTTTGCCGCACAGTCACCACCGTCCTATCGCTCCTTGCCGTTAGCCTGACCGCCCACCCAGTACCAAAAGCAGGGGTGTCCGGGACTGCCAAGCCGGGTCATCAGAGCGGGACCGAACCGGTTCGTAACATCACCTATACGCGCGACATCGCACCCATCCTGTTCAAAAACTGCGCTGCCTGCCACCATGCGGGCGACATCGGTCCCTTCTCCCTGCTGCAGTTTGAGGATGCGCGGAAGCGTGCCCGGCAAATAGCCACGCTGACCGAATCGCGGAGCATGCCCCCCTGGCACGCGGAGTCGCATGGAGAGTTTGCCGCCGAGCGTAAGCTCACCACTATTGAGATCGCGACCATTCGTAAATGGGTGGACGCGGGCGCACCGGAGGGAGCCACCGCCGACATGCCCGCCCCGCCGTCCTTTCCTAAGGAGTGGCCGTTGGGCACGCCGGATTTCGTCGCCGAGCCGCCCAATGCGTACTCGATCGAAGCAGAGGGCCAGGATACGTATCGGTGCTTTGTTCTTCCTACACACTTTGCCGAAGATCGGTACTTCTCCGCCATGGAGATCAAGCCCGGGAACCGCGCCATCGTACACCATGTCGTTGCGTGCCTCGATACGACTGGGACTGCGCGCGGCCTCGAAAAAGCCGGCGGCGGCCTGGGATATACTCCGCGCGGCAAGGACATCGACCCCTCGGGGGCGATCGGCGTCTGGGCTCCGGGAAGCGCGTCCACTAGACTGCCGGATGGCGTGGGCTTTCTGCTGCCGAAGGGTGCGGATATCGTGCTCCAGGTTCATTACAGCAAGACGGGAAAGCCCGAGTCCGACCGCACAAAAATCGGGCTCTATTTCAGTAAAGGGCCCGTCGACAAGCGGGCGAGGGTCGTCGTGCTGTTTCAGCCGTACCTAGATATCCCACCCGGCGACTCGAACTACACGCTTCGCGCCTTCCCGACGCAAACCATAGATGACGTGACTATTCTTCAAGTTATGCCACATATGCATCTCCTTGGCCGGACGATGACGGTCACCGCGAAACTGCCGGATAAGACGGTAAAGCCATTGATCCACATCTCTGATTGGAGCTTCCGCTGGCAGCAAACATACTCGTACAAAGAGCCCGTGAAACTTCCAAAGCACTCGACTATCTCTATGACAGCGCGCTATGACAACTCAGTGCAAAACCCGTTGAACCCCTCTCATCCGCCAAAGCGCATGAAGTGGGGTTCCCTACCCACGGAAGAGATGTGCATAGCCGGGATAATCTATACTTCGGACAGCGAGCATCTGACCAAGGGCAAGTCTTCCGCGGGCTTCTACGGCTTCGGTCGCTTATAGGCGTCCACTAGATCGTAGAGGGAGGTCGCTCGGCCTGACGTTACCCGCCCCATCGGATTATCTATTGGTTCGGTAATACGGGAGCCGGCTGTTTGACCGGACAGTATCCACGCGGCGATCGGAACCGTGGCTCCCTTGGCGAGTGACAGAGGCAATTGTCATGTTATTCAAAAGTCAAATATCTGGGAGCAAAAATCGATGAGGGTGGTCTCGGCGCAGGTCGGTATCGAACCGATGCGTATCGGCGACCTGGATGTCATCGAGGCGATAGACCGCCGCTGCTTCCCGCAGCCCTGGCAGCGGTCGGTGTACGAGGTCGAGCTGAGCAACCGGGCGGCGTGTTACCTTATTGCTCGCATGGGGCAGGCGATCGTGGGATATGGAGGCGCGTGGGTCATCGGGGACGAGGCGCACCTGACCACGCTCGCGGTAGATGCCCCGCACCGCGGCGCGAGGATCGGCGAGCGACTTCTGCTCTGCCTTATGGAGGAGGCGGTGATGCGACGCGCCTCGCATGTCACGCTTGAAGTGCGGGAAGGCAACTGCCCCGCGCAGCATCTGTACCGCAAATACGGGTTCCGCAATGCGGCGGTCCGCAGGAACTACTACATCGACACGGGTGAAGACGCGATTGTCATGTGGGCCGACGCGATCCATACCGTAGTCTATCGGCAAAGGCTCTACGAATTGCGCCAACAGTTAGATTCGCTCTCGGTTCCGGAAGACGAAGCGTCGTGAATGTCCTGGGAATCGAAACGAGCTGCGACGAGACCTCCGCGGCTGTGATTCGCAATGGAACGGAAATCCGGTCCAACATCGTCGCCAGCCAGGCCGACCTACACGCGATCTACGGCGGCGTGGTGCCGGAAGTGGCCTCGCGTAAGCATGTCGAGCAGATGCTTCCGGTCGTTACCGAAGCGCTGTCCGCCGCCGGTATCGGATATGCCGATCTGGACGGTCTCGCCGTCACCAATCGGCCCGGACTGTTGGGCGCGCTCCTCGTGGGAGTCTCGGCTGCAAAAGCTTTGTCCTTTGCCCTGGACCGGCCCCTAGTCGGAATTCACCACCTCGAAGGGCACGTCTACTCCGTCTTCCTGGCCGCTCCCGAACTTCTCGATAATTTTCCCTTGCTGGTTCTCATCGTGTCGGGCGGTCATACGCAGATCGTCCGAATGGAGGAACACGGGTGCTACGTACTGCTGGGAAGAACCCGTGACGATGCCGCGGGCGAGGCATTCGACAAGGGCGCGCGTCTCCTCGGACTGCCGTACCCGGGCGGGCCCAACCTGGCCCGTCTCGCGGAAGGCGGCGACCCGATCCGTATTCCCTTTCCACGATCCATGCTGGGCGACAGTCTGGATTTCAGCTTTAGCGGTGTCAAGACTTCCCTGCGCTCCTTCCTGCTCCGGGATAAAGGCGTGACGTCGGCGGCAGACGTAGCGGCAAGCTACCAGGCCGCAATCGTGGGGGTGCTCACGGAGAAAGTACGCCGGGCGGCGCGCGCAACGGGCATCCGCAATATCGGCGTGGCGGGCGGAGTGGCTGCCAACTCTGCGCTGGCGGCATCGCTCGGCGCGATGGGCGCCGAGGAGGGCCTGCGAATCGTGGCGCCGCCCACGCTGCTCTGCACCGACAACGCTGCGATGATTGCCGCTGCGGGCTGGTACCGGCTACACAACGGCGCGGTTCATGCTCTGGACTTCGACACTTTTGCCACGGAAACCCTGGGCGGCGAAACGGCCGCCTGATCGAGGCGAATCAAGGACCAGGTTTGTGGCCGTCGATCAACGCACGAATCTGTTCGGCCAGTACACGGTTCTGGTAAGGCTTCCGCACCACGGCGACTACGTTGGGCGACCCACGCGCAATCGTCATATCCGCGTCGTGGCCGGTAGCCAGTACGACCGGAACCTCCGGCATCAGTTGTCTCAGTTCGGCGGCGAGCTCAAGACCGTCCATTTCCAGCATCGTCATATCGGTCATAACGAGGCGAATGCGCTTCCTTTCCGCACGGGCGATGCGAAGAGCTTCCGCGCCGCTCGCCGCGGTAAGTACCCGAAAGCCTCGCTTTGACATGAACTTTTCAAAGAGCTCGGTCATAAGCGGCTCGTCGTCCACGATCAAGAGAGTATCTTCAGAGGGCTGGAGCGTCGCGGCATCCATTCTGACCACCTTTCTCGGAGCGATACAAGTGTGATATTCTAAGGGAGCGTCAACCACGAATTCCTGTGCTTTCGAGCAGGACGTACCTATTTCCTTCCAACTGTAGGGTGATCCATAGAGAACTCTCAGCAAAGCCCGTTCCATGTCCGCTGCTCTACAGCCGCGCCGAGGAAACGTACCGCAGACAAGTTCTGTAGAATCGGTCAACGCCCCGTTTCAACCATCATTCACCGTGACGGTACTTATGTCTTTCTCGTCCACTGTTCCGCCCGCGCTGCCGCTTCCGCAATCTGCTCCGCCGCCGAACACGGCTGCGCGGGAACCGTTCATGAACTCCATCCAATCGCGCATCTCCCTGGACGGCGACTGGATGTTCCGATTTGGAGATGAAACCCCTCATGCGATCGCGGTTCCAGCCCCCTGGGAGAGCCTCCGACCTGAACTGGTCGACAAGGCTGGTACCGCCATCTATGAGAAGAGCTTTACCGTTCCCGAGCATTTTTCCGGCCGGCGTATCGTGCTCAGGTTCGGCGCGGTCGACTATTTTGCCGGGATTCCCCCACGGCAAGCAGAGTGGGTATACGAGAGTGGGCGGAATTTGGCAGAGCGTCTGCCTCGAAACCAGGCCGCGCACCTGTTTCACCAAGGCCACCTTCTTCCTGCCCGACATCGATGCGAGCCTTGCGCGCGCTCAATTCTCGATGGAGGAAGCCGGTCAGGTCGAAATCGCGCACTGGCAGATATGAATTAGTGTCGACGGTCTCCACACTGAGTTTACAGGCATCAACTGGGAGGGCAACGGGCTGCTGGACATGGGGAGGCAGCCGAAGGTGTATCACAAGCGTCTGAAGGAGATAGAGGCTCAGGATATGCTGATACCGCGTCTCAGGCTGCGCACCTCGCTCCGGGAGGGCGAAGCGACTGCGCTCTCGGTGGCGTTCTCCAGCTTCAGCGGAGTCTCCGTCCTTGGCGGGAAACTGGTATGGGATCTCGAAGGGATCGAAGACCTGCGTGGTGAGGAGCCGGTGAGGCTGTTG
>JAYTEU010000758.1:0-3720 GCA_043734985.1 Chthonomonadaceae bacterium | reverse complement strand
GCTCAAAAGCTGGATTGCTTCTGAGTGTATGTCGACTAACGCGGGCGACGGTCGCGCGAAGGTGCGCTGTAGGCGGGGCGCTGTGCCGGCTGGCCCGGTCGAGGCGCGTTCGTCGTCGGCCTGTTGCCGTATGGCCGCACTGCCGGGCCACTGTTAGTTCCCTGTGCTGGTCGCGACTGCGGGCGTCCCTGTGGCCTGCCCATTGGCGGGCGCGGCGGTCGTTCCGGGAGTGGCGCGCTGGTCGATGCCGCGAACGCGGGCGTTCCCGGCCTATCCAGTCGCCGTCGGAGCAAGCGCTCGATACCGGCGAGATAGGCCTGTTCGTCATTGCTTACCAGTGAAAAGGCTTCGCCCGGGGTGCCTGCGCGGCCGGTTCGTCCGATTCGGTGTACGTAATCTTCAGGAACGTGCGGCAGCTCAAAATTGACGACGGCCTGAAGCTGATCGATATCTAGGCCGCGCGCTGCGAGGTCCGTGGCGACAAGGACATTTTCGAAGCCCGCTTTGAAGTCGGCAAGTGCGCGCGTGCGCTGTGCCTGCGAGCGGTTTCCATGGATCGGGACCGCTTTTATGCCGTCCTGGCGAAGCTGTTGGGCAAGCCTATCCGCGCCGTGCTTGGTCTTGGTGAATACCAGCGCCTGGCGGATCTTCTTCTCCACGAGCAGGTGGACCAATAGGTCGCGCTTGTGCTCCTTAGCGGTCAGGTAGACGCATTGCGAAACCAGTTCGCTCTCGATCGTCTTGCGTGCGACTTCGACTCGCACGGCATTGTTCAGAATGCCATCGGCCAGTTCACGCACTTCGTCGACGAACGTCGCGGAGAACAGAAGGTTTTGCCGCTGCATGGGAAGCAGTGCAATAATGCGGCGAATGTCGCGGATGAAGCCCATGTCCAGCATGCGGTCGGCCTCGTCCAGCACGAGGATCTCGACCCGGCTAAGATCGACGGTACGCTGCTGCACGTGGTCGAGCAGTCTGCCGGGTGTCGCGACCAGGATGTCCACGCCGCGCTGAAGCGCTGCAATCTGCGGGCGGATGTTGACGCCGCCGTAAACGACCGCGGCGGTAAGCGGGAGGTGCTTGCCGTACGTGTTGACGCTCTCCTCGATCTGGGCAGCCAGTTCGCGCGTGGGAGTGACGATCAGGCAGCGGACGGGACGCCGGCCGCCCTGCGGCCGAGTTCCCATCAGCCGCTGGAGCAGCGGCAGGGTGAAGGCAGCCGTCTTGCCGGTGCCGGTTTGTGCGGCAGCAAGGACATCGCGGCCCTCAAGTACGACCGGAATGGCCTGTGCCTGAACGGGCGTGGGAGTGGTGTAGTTTTCAGCGGCCAGCGCGCGAAGGAGCTCTTCGCGTAGGCCTAGCGATTCGAAAGACAAAATGCGTTTCCTCTCAGGAAATACGGCATTAATCCGTTCGAACGCATGCTCACCGTTCAGACGGACAGCCAGAGAAGCTCAATATCTAATGGAGTGTTCGAGGTTGCAGATAGGCAGTGTGCGGATGAAGACGACGCAAACCGGAGCACGAAACAACTCAGCGATGCACTATAGACGATTATCGGTTTTATTATACCACAGATTAGGCGGTCGGCAGTCGGCAGTCGGCAGTAGGGGATGCGATTCTCAATTACCTACTGCCGATTGATCGAATTAGTGATCTGCATTTCCCGATTGCCGACTGCCGATTGCCGACTGCCGATTGCCGATTGCCGACTGCCAAACGCCTACCGTCTTCCCGCGCACCATTGGACGCCGTTACGGAATATCTGCCGAATCTCTTCCTGGAAATAGATCGGGTAGGTCTCGTGCCCGGGCTGGAAATAGAACACGCGGCCCTTGCCGACCGTCCATACCATGCCTTGCTGCGCGTTCTCGACTGCGCCCGTCGGCATCGTATAGATCCCGTCGAATACCACGGCTTCCGGAGTGGGCACTTCGAACGGATCGCCGTACCGTTCAGTGTGGGGGATAGTGAACTTCTTGACGCCGCGAGCGATCGGATGCGACGGCGCCTTGACGACAAGGTCCACTCTTGCTCCGTCGTCGATATAGTACTTCCAGCCGCAGTTCGTGCCCAGTATCGCCTTCAGCGGCTTGGAGTAGTGAGCGGAGTGCGTTGCAATAAAGCCCATGCCTCCATCGTGGACGCGCTTAACGATCCGTGCAACCAGCTCGTCGCTAACGTTTCCATGCTTCTGATGCCCCCACCAGATAAGGACGCTTGTGTCGTTCAGCACGGAGTCGGGCAGCCCCTGGTCCGCATCGTTGATAGAGGCGGTCACGACGTCCCAGCCCTTCAACGGCTTTAGGCCCTCCGCGATGGCGGTGTTCACGTCTTCCGGGTACACGTTCTTGGGAGCCGTACCCTCCGACCAGACCACGACGCGACGCCCCTTAGCGGCTTCAGCGGCGGTTCCCAGCAGCAGTCCTCCGGCGGCGGCTAACCCGCTGCCGACAACGACGCGGCGGCTGATCAAACTTTTCATCGCAATTCCTTCCTGCCCACGGCGCCGCTTTCACGGGCCAAGACCACTACACACCTTCGCATACCCAGATCTATAATTCGGCGGCAAGCGACCGCCATACTGCCCCGGGAACCTGCCACGTTCGCCGGGCAGATTTCGGTTCCAGTCTGCCCGGTTTTTCGCCTTAGTACTGGTCCCAGCAATAGGGGGACGGAATTGGTATTTGCGTCCGGAGGACGTCCGGCCGAAGGCCACTCTGCCGGGTCGTTTATCGACCCGGCCAGCGTGGATCGGATTTCCGAGCCCTGTTTGGTGGGAGCGGTACTTAGTTGCAACCGAAATCTTGTCTGCGCCGAATTTGCGGCATCGCTCTACAAACTCGCTGTCCACCATCTACCCCCCAAGATCATCCCAATCCGGCTCTCCGTCCGATTACCGCTCCGGCGAATCGAGATATTTGACCATCGTGACGAGATGTGACATCTGATGGTCTGCAAACGTCCAGACGACCTTCTTCCCGCGCGTGACCTCGAACGCATGGACGCCTTTACCCTCGTTGGCTTGCAGGAAGTTGGCGGCGACGATATTGCCGTTCCGCAGAATCTGCAGGCCGACGATCCACTTGAGGCCGAGTTCCGGGGCATCCTTAGCGCCGAATTCCCATACGATCCGCTTGTCCGGCGTTACTTCGATGATCCGCGCCTGCTTTCCTGCCGCAATGAGCGTGTTGCCGTTCGGAAGGCGTATTGCGTCGAACACGCTGTCAACCGGGCTGTACTCCCAAATCACTTTGCCGTCCGGCATGCATTCGCGAACCGTGCCGTCGCCTTCGTGGCAGCCGATAATATTGCCATTCTTCAGCTTGTGCACGCTGCGAAGCTGGCGGTGCGCCGGTTTTTCAAAGGTTGTCAGCGCCGTGGTATGAACCTCTTCGCCCTTACGGTTCACCTCAACTGCCTGGCACGGCCCTTGCTCGCCGACCAGCACGTTGCCGTTCGGAAGGAGTTCGAAGCCCAGCACCTGCTCGCATTTTGCACGATAGTCCCAGACTACTTTGTGATCTCGGTCCACTTCCTGGACGCCCGTGGGATTTCCGCCATACGCGTAGAGAACGTGCCCGTTCTTGAGCGGCTTGAACATTACCGCGAGGCTCGGAATGGGATGCTCCCACAGCACTTTGCCCTCGTCCGAAAGCTCGATAACGCGATTGCCGGGCGAGTACTGCATAAACATGAAGTGGTGCGGCTTCATTCCGG
>JAYTEU010000757.1:0-8784 GCA_043734985.1 Chthonomonadaceae bacterium | reverse complement strand
TAGGCGACCACGAACCACCGGAAACCGCCATGCGATTTTGCGGGGCAATGGGCAGGTTCTGGGTCTACCGCGGCCACTACAGGGAGGGCAGCGCGTGGTGCGGGCGGGCGCGTAATCGGGCGACGGGGCGGGAGAGTCTCGACGCGCGGGCCCTGGTGGATTCCTGCAGCGGCACGCTTGCGATGATGCAGGGCGACTTCGACGAAGCCTACCGCTTCCACGAGGAATCGCTGGCACTCTGGCGGGAAGATCGCAATCAGCGCGGCATCGCCCGGGCGCTGGAGCGATTGGGCATGCTTGGCAAACGCGCGGGCCACCTGGAAGAGTCGTGCCGGTTACTCCAGGAGTCGATCGCGTTGAGTCGTGAAACCGGCGAAGCCCATCTGCTTGTGGTCGCGCTGATTAACCTGGGATGCCTGGAGCTCGAGTTGGAGTACCCGACCGCCCACGCTACCTTCGAGGAGTGCTTGTCCATGGCGCGGGCCACCGGCAATGGGACCACGATCGCCCTGGCGCTCGCCAATCTTGGTAATATCTCCTCCGACTGCGGTGACTTTGAGACGGCCCGCCTCCAGAACGAGGAGTGCCTTTCTCTCATGCGCGAAGTCGGGGACAAGGGAGGCATTGCCGTTGTGCTTCATAATCAAGGGAGGCATTGCCGTTGTGCTTCATAATCTAGGCGCCGTAGTGGGGAGGCAGGGCGACCTCGATCGGGGGTACCGCCTGACCAAGGAGGCGGTAAGGGAGTGGCAGGACATGGGCAACAAGGAGCTCATCCTGCAAGGCGTTGAGACTATCGCTTCGCTGCTCGTTATGGAGGCGGCGGCGCGGCCGGAATTTGCCGGTGCAAAGTACCGCCAGGCGGCGCTGCTTTACGGCGGCGCGGAGATCGGCAGGGAGACGATAAAGTCGCCCCTGCCTGGCGGTACCAGGCGCGAATACGACGCGGCGCAAGTCGCGCTGAAGGAGGGGCTGGGCCTGGATAGGTATGCGGCGCTCTGGAGAGAGGGACGCAGTTTGCCCCAGGAGACGATCGCCGCCCGCGCCCTCGATGCCGAATAGCGGCGCGGCACCGTATCGCCGGTGCGATGCGGGGAACGGGCTTCGCTCGGGGGCCTGCGGCCAAATGCCCTCCGGGCATAATGCCTGCCCGGTAGGTGGTGCAAATTTACCCAGGAGGGGTACTCTTGCCGAGAGTTTGCAGGCCGCCGTCGGCAGATGAGGACTGATGCGCCTGCGTCAGGCTTGCCAGGGCGGACGCGTTCAGTGCGACGCTGCCTGCCGCGAGCGCTTCTGCCAGGTGGTCCGGGTTGGCGGTGCTGAACACGGGGAGGACGGTGGGCTTCTGGTGCAGGAGCCAGGCGAGCGCTGCCTGCGTGGGCGTACACGCGAGAGCAGCGCTGAGCTCAAGAACCCGCTCCCAGCGCGCCCGGTTCGTCGGATTCTCCGTCTTGCAGGGTTTCGAGAAGAAGCCGTTGCCGGTGGCGGAGTAGGCCGCGATCGGAATTCCGGTTTCCGTGTGCCAGGCGATCTCTTCCGACCCGACGCTTCGAACGGTCGGGTCGGCAGTGGGCGACCAATCCGGCACGGACAGACTCCATTGGACCTGCGAGACGACGAACCCCTGCAATCCCTTGCGCTCCGCATAAGCGTTGGCCTCCGCCATGCGGCTCACTGACCAGTTGCTCGCTCCCAGGGCGCGAACTCTGCCGCGCTCGATCTGCCGGTTGAGCATCTCGACAATGTCGCCGACCGGCGTAACTCCGTCGTCGCGATGCAGGTAGAAGAGGTCGATCCGCTCCGCGCCGAGGCGGTCCAGGCTGTCCTCGATATCTCCGTTTACAACGCTTTCCGCGAGGAAATCCGCCGGGCGTCGGTAGTCCGGCCCGCCATCCGGATGGCCGCCCTTGGTTGCCACCACGGCGCTTTCCCACGCTCCAATTCGCCGCAGCGATGCCGCCAACTCACGTTCGCTTGCGCCCAGGCCGCCAGGCACCCAGAACGCGTAACAGTGCGCCGTGTCGAAGAAATTGCCGCCCGCCTCGACGAATGCCGCCAGCAGCCGATCCGCGTTGTCGCCCTTGACGCCGGTTCCAAAGGCTCCCGCGCCCAGGCAGAGCCGGGAGACCGTTAGGTCAGTGTTTGATAGATTTAGGTTCTTCAAGTATTTGTCCTCGTTAGCGCGATGGTTGTTTTCATTCACCGGACGTTAACGAGCGGAAAGACATCGCCGAAGTCGCGGATCAGGGGGCAGGAAGGCGTCTGGCGGTTTTCAGTGAGCTGGGGGACGCGCCGCCGCAGATAGGCCAGCAGATCTTCCGCGCTGATCGAGTCGGCTCTCTGCCCGGCAATCTCCAGGTTGGCTTTGTTGTCGCCGATTCCCTCCAGAATCGCCTGGGTGAAGGCGCCATGCATCACGTTTTCCAGCTCGTAGGAGTACTCGGACCCTCGGCTGCTCGCAAATACCATCACTCCGGCCCGCTTCACCAGCTCTTCGGCGATCCGGTCGCTGTTCGCCTGCATCTTGCCCAGCGCGTTTCCGGCGTGGCAGGAGTCGAGGAAGAGGATCACGCGCCGGGCCTTGATATCGGAGAGCGCCTCCTGGAACACGGTCCAGGGCAGAGCGGTTGCGGCCAATCGCGGCCCGCGCGCTTCGATGTCCTGCGACGCAAAGTAGTAGCTGCCACCGAACTGAACGCCATGCCCGCTAAGGAAGATGGCGACGCAGTCGCTGCTCGACGCCTGCCTCACCAGTTTTTGAAGGGCGGCGCGGATATTGGCAGCGGTCGCGCGGTCGTCCAATAGCTCCGTGACGCGCACCTCCTTATAGAGCGAGCGGCCGCGCCGGGTCCACATCGCGCCGAAGGCCTCCGCGTCGGATCGGGCGTATTTCAGGTTGTAGGCCGGGTTCTTGTAGCGGCTAACTCCGACCGTCAGGACGTGCAGTATCCCTTTTTCGGCAATCCGCGAGCGTGACAGATGCAGCTCTTCACGGCTCGAAAGTTTATTCGCATTCTCGGCAATCGCGGAAACCACGAGTTCACTTTCGGTCGCAGGGAGCTGAAGCACGGCCTCGAAATTCTGATAGAATTTGTGGCTTGCGGGAACCTCTTCCAGAACGGGTAAGGGCTTCGCGGCAATGGTCAACGGTTTGGCGGCGATCGTCAGCGGTTTGGCGGCTATGGTCAGGGGCTTTGCCGCAATCATAAGGGACTTGGCCTTCGCAGGGCGACCGTTGACCTGAAACACGATCGACTCTATCGCCTGCGCATCGGTCGCCCAGCCACGGATTGTTAGCGTATCACCTTCGATCCGAGATCCTCCCGCCGGCTCGATGAACGTGATCTGAGGTGGCGCGGAAGTGTCTTCTCTTTTACCTCGCAATTTGCCACGAATAGGACCACCAACAAACAATAATGCGCCTGGCGTGGATTTTGTTTCAAGATTGGGGAGCCTTGCCAGCTTTAGCGCCTGCCATAGCTCGTTTGGCTTGTGACGTATCGCCTCGAAAGAGTCGATTGGGAAAAGGTCGGGTCCGACGCGCCACTGGATCTGCCGACCGGCATTTGCGGAGCCATCGTAGTATCCGAAAGGCGTTGCGGCCAGCCAGTCCGACGAGGGAGCCGTGTCGGCGCCGTCGGCCATGGCCGTAGTGGCGGGCAGTGTCGTCTGGGTGAGGTACATACTCCGTGTGTCGGTGTTCCATATCCGTACGGTGTTGTCCGCTCCGCCGCTTGCAAGAAGTATTCCCTTTGCTGCAAGACTGAACGCGTTGATCGGGCCGAGATGCGCGGAGGAGTAGACGCCCAGGCTCTCTCCTGTACGGGCGTTCCAGTGGTGGAGCACGCCGTCTTCACCCCCGCTGACGATTGTCTGATTGTCCGTTAGAAACGCCAGGGCGTTCGGCCAGGACTCGGGCGCGGCGAGCTCTGCTGTGGCGGCAGGCGTGAGCGTCTGACCGTTCCAAATCTGAATCTCGCCCGTGAAGGTTTCCCTCAAATCCGACTGCGCCGCCATCTTGCTTCGGGCGCTTGCAAGCAGTCTGCCGTTCGGAGAGAACGCGAGAGACGTCACTGGTCCGGAGTTACCGGACGGCTTGAATGCGACCTGCTCGCCGCTCATCACGCTCCAGAGCCGGACGTCGGAGACCTGCTCGAAGAAGCTTCCCTTGCCGCCGCCGCTCGCGAGCGTGGCGCCATCGGGAGAAAACGCGAGCGCGGTTACCGGATAGAGCCCATGGCTATCCAGAGTTTTGATCAGGTCGCCCGTGGCGCGGTCGCGGAGCTCGATCGCGCCGTTCGATGTCATCGTCCTGTGCCCGGTGGCGATCATGCGCCCATCCGGCGAGAGGACGAGCGCGCTGATCGGACCGTTCGTAGACTCCACGGCTCGCTGCGATTCGCCGGTGACCGGGTTCCACCATCGTATCGTTCCATCGCCGCCACCGCTGATCAACTGCGCGCCATCCGAGGTAATGGCAACCGCACTGACGGTTCCTAGATGCCCCCTTAACAGACGCAGCAACTCACCGGTTTCGGTGCTCCATATCCGCACTGCCGAATCGGTGCTGCCCGTTGCGAGCAGTGGCGGCTTCGCGCATATTGCCACTGACGTGACGCCAATTCGTACTCCCGAGGTCACGATCTGTTTGCCTGTTTCCGAGTTCCAGATGCGGACAGTGTGGTCCATGCTGCCGCTTGCAAGCATTCGGCCATTCGGCGAGAACGCAAGCGCGGTTACAGCGGAGCCATGGCCGACGAGGGCATGCTTCATCTTCTCCGCTTCGGCGTCCCAGAGCACGGCATACGCCTGTTTGTTCTCGATACTCCGCCATCCGCCGGTCGCCATCGTCCGGCTGTCCGGCCCGAAGGCTACCGCGGATACGCCGTCGCCGGGCGCATTGAGCTGCAGGCGTGACCCGATCTGCTTGCCCGTGCGCACGTCCCAGCGATTTGTATCGCCATCCTCGCTCGCATCCGCAAGGGTGTTGCCGTCCGCCGAAAACGCGAGGCCGCGCACCGGCATCGCGTGGGATTTCATGTCGAATTGCAGGAGTCCGTCTTCGAGATCCCACAACTTCAGCAGGCCGTCCTTGCCGCCGCCGGCCAGCAGTTTGCCATTCGGCGAAATCTGCAGCACGCCTATCTCCTGCGGGCGCCCCTTCAGGGTGACCACGCGCTCCGGTAAACCGCCAACAGACTTGTAGCGCGTGACGGAGATGTTCCTGTCTTTGGTGGCTATGGCCAGCAGCAGTTCCGTCCCGGCCGGGCCGACAGGTCTCAGCGCGATGGCAGTGCTGCCACCGCCGGTGGCATCGGTCAGGCCGAGGCGCTTGCCGGTATCCGCGTTCCACCACTGAACGGAGCCGTTTTGCGCGGCCGTGAAGACCATGTGGCTGTCGGCGGAAAAGGTGACGGCGAGGAGAGGACTGTCGACCCCGGTCAGCGTACGCAGCAGTACGCCCGACTTACCGTTCCATATCCGTCCGGCCCGGTCCCTGCCCACGCTTGCCAGATAGCGCCCATCCGGCGAGTAGGCGAGGGCGGTGACGGTATTGCCATGTCCCACGCTCGGAATAAGCTCCGTCTGCGCCGCTCCCGCCTCGTCCTTCCGCGCCGCTGCCGGTAAGACCGAAATTAGCGCCAGCATGGCTGCGAATATGGAGGCCAGGTGAAGAGCCTTGATGTTACTGCTCACGGTTCTTAGTTTCCAATCTACGGACTCATTGAGGCGTACAGGCCCGCGACCGCCTCGCCGAGCTGCATGTTCCGTCCTGACAGCCAGATGCTCGAGTACTGCGTCTCGCCCATCTGCTCCCGCAATGCCGCCTTCGCGGTTTCGAGAACCGCGTCGTCCGCCGGCCTGAGCGTGGCTCCGATGGAGGCGAATGCCGCCTGGGAAGCGCCCCAGAGACAGAGTGCAGTCTCTTCGCGCTTCGTCTCATACGCGAGTCTGCCCAGCAAATGGACTGCATTGGCGTGAACAAATTTGTCCTCGACGGTTTCCAGGATTCTGAGGCACTCTTCCAGGAATGGCTCCGCCGCGGCATAGTTTGCTTCGTCAAGCTCCAGCTCGGCCAGGTTGTACAGCAGGAGCGCGATGTTTCGCGAATCGCCGCCGGCGCGCAGGCAGGCAAGACCCTGAAGGAACAGATTCCGCGCTTCAACGATATCTCCCTGCATGCTCGCCACCGTGCCGAGGTTGTTCCAGGTCTGCGCAAGTAGAATGGTCTCGCCAAGCTGCTGCCAGAGTGCCATACACTCCTGATAGAGGCCGCGCGCCCGATCGAATTCGCCGTTTTCGAGTGCGATGCTGCCCAGATTCGTCAGGGATACCGCGATACCGCGAACATTGCCGGCAGCTCTCCGGATCACCAGGGCTTCCTCCTGGGCTGTCACTGCCGTAAGACGGTCGTTGGCCTGGAGAGCGAGCATGCTGAGACCGGTTAGCGCTTCCGCGCGCGCATCGCCGGCTTCGGAACTGGAGACGAGCGCTCGCTTCAGCCACGAGCGGCCCTCCTTAAGATATCCCCGTACATACCAGAACCACCAGAGGGCGCCGCAAAGTTCCAATCCACGCCTGGAGAGATCAGTATTGCTGCCGGGTTTCTCGGGCAGGCAGTGCATGAGGGCGGCGCAGAGGTTGTCGTGATCCTGCTCCAACCGCGTCATCCAGTCCGCCTGCTCGGGGCCGTTGAGGTGCGGCTCCGCCTCCTTTGCGAGCTTCAGGAAATAGGCGGCATGGCGCGATGCCAGCTCGTCGAGGGCCGGTCCAGCGCCTCGCTTGATCGAGGCGTAGTGCCGGATCGATTCCAGTAGGCCATATCGGCCCTCGTCGGTATCGCCGCTGAAGACTATGAGCGATTTGTCCACCAGCGATGTCAGCAGATCCAGCAGATCGAACGACTCGTCCGGGCCGGCGAGCGTGTTCTGGCCGCAGACCTCTTCGACCGCCTCCAGCGTCCAGCCGGCGGAAAAGATGGTGAGGCGCTGAAGCAGGCCCTTTTCCGGCGGCGAAAGGAGATCGTAAGACCAGTCGATCAGCGCCTCCAGCGTCTGCTGCCGCGGCAGCGCGGTGCGACTGCCCCCCTTAAGAATGCGAAATCTGTCGTCCAGCCGCGCAAGGATTTGCGAGGGAGGCAGCGAGCGGACCCGTGCGGCGGCAAGCTCCAGGGCGAGGGGAATCCCATCCAGCTTACGACATATCTGGACGACATCCCGTGCGTTTGTGGCTGAAAGCGCAAAATCCGGCTTCTGAAGCTGCGCCCGCTCGCAAAACAGCCTGACAGACGGGAATTCAAGCAGTGTCACGGGATTGAGCGCGCGTTGGTCGGAACCGGACGAATCGCCGGGAGCGGGCGGCAGGCCCAGCGCCGGCACGGGATATAGGCGCTCGCCGGAAACTCCGAGCCGCTCCCGGCTTGTCGACAGTATCTTGCAGTTTGGGCACGCACGGAGCAGTGTTTCTACGAGTGCTGTACAGGCGGGCAGAACGTGTTCGCAATTGTCAAGCACTAGGAGAGTGGTACGGGGCTTGAGGTAGGCGCACAGCGTCTGGAGCAGGGGCTGCTCCGGCTCCTCGCGCACCCCAAGCACGGTGGCTACCACCTGGACCACAAGATCGGCATCGCCGACGGATGCCAGCTCCACGATCCAGACGCCATCGACCTCGTTATCGACACGGTCTGCCGCCGCCTGAATTGCCAGGCGGGATTTGCCCGAGCCGCCGGTTCCCACAAGCGTGACCGCGGCGGACTCCTCCAGCATGGCACTGATCTGCGAAAGCTCGCGATCGCGGCCTACGAAGGAGGTGGTCTGAATGGGCAGGTTGTGCTGGATATAGTTGAGGGAAAGAAGGGGCGGAAAGTCCGTGGGAACATCCGGCGGACTGATCTGATATACTTGCTCGGGATGCTGGAGGTCCTTCAGGCGATGGCGGCCAAGGTCGCGTACGAGGAATCCATCCGGTAGTGCGGACTGGATGGAGTCGTAAACAGTCTGCGAAACCAGGATCTGGCCGCCGTGGCCGATCGCTCTCAGGCGAGCGCTGCGGTTGATCGTGGGGCCGTAGAAATCTTCGTCGCGGATTTCGGCGCTGCCGCGGTGCAGCGCCATGCGCACGCGAACCGACCAGCCGCCGGGCCAACGTTCCGAATGGAAGGCGGACTGGAGCGCGCAGGCGGCCAATACTCCATCGACCGGGTTCAGAAACACGGCGAATAGGCTATCGCCCTCGCCTCGGCTCTTAACGACCCGACCGTCGTGCCGATCGATAATACTGTTCGCGAGTGCATCGTGCCGGACCAGCGCCTCCCGCATTGTCTCCGCCGACGCCTCCCAAAGGCGGGTACTGCCTTCAATGTCCGTAAAAAGAAATGTCGTGGCAGCGGCTGCCTGGCCGCTCACGATATTGGGCATTACTCTCTCCCGCCAACGATTCGGGGCGCCTGAAAGGGTGGCCGGGCCGATAAACGACCCGGCATTAAGCGCTTCGCGCTTGTCGCCCTGCGGACTAGAATGCAGCGATTGCCGGTCCGGTACCAATTACTGATAAACCCTATTGCAGGCTCTCAACGCAAACTTCAACAAAGCCGGCTATGCGACCGGTTCTTTATCTGCGGCTTGCTCGGCAATTTCGGCCTGAGTCTCGGTGGAGGGCGCCTTAGGCATCTGATCGGCGGGAAGCGGCAGCGCGGGCTGGGAAAGGCTGGCGGCCTTGAATGTGTGCGCTCGATGGCGCGCTCGATGCTTATTCTTCACTCTATGGGGCATAATAGACTCCTGG
>JAYTEU010000756.1:0-2824 GCA_043734985.1 Chthonomonadaceae bacterium | reverse complement strand
TTGGTAATCTACAGCGCGCGGTATACCGCGTCGTACCGGCGCAGCATCTCTTCAAAGGAGAAGTCGGATTTGGCGCGCTGCCGCCCCTTATTTCCTAGTATGCTTCTTAGCTCGCCGCTCGCGGCCATCCTGCCGATCGCTCGTGCCAGGCCGGGCGCGTCCTTCGGCGTCACCAGCAGGCCCTCTACTCCGTTCGTGATAAGCTCCGGAATGCCGCCGACATCGGTTGCCACGATGGGAAGACCGTGAGACATGGCCTCCAGGATAGACAGTGGCAGCCCTTCGCTGAGTGATGGCAGCACGAAGAGATCCGCAGCCGCGAGCAGGTCCGCGATATCCGATCGGAAGCCTAGAAAACGAACGCCTCCAGTTCCCTCTCCGGCTGGTGCAATGCCAAGGTCGGCGGCCAGCTTCTCCATGGCGATCCGCTCGGGCCCGTCGCCGACGACCAGCAGCACGGCGGACGGGTGCGCGCACAGAGTGTTCGCCCAGGCGCGCAGCAGCGTTTCATGGCCCTTCAAAGCATCGATCCGGGCCACGATTACCGCTATGAATTTAGTTCCAAGCCCGAGCGCCCGACGCACCGCTTCCCGGCCACGTGTCTGGGCGGCGGTATCCACTCCATTGCGAATCACGCAGAGGCGTGCCTTCGGCACGGCCGGTGGCGCATCGCGCGCCACGGCCTCCGAAACGCAGACGACCCGGTCCACTCTCGCCCACACGTCCGGCGCAGGTTCACGATGATCGGCTTTACCGCGGCCGTGGCACGTGACGACCACCTTTGCCCGCGTGAATCGCCTTGCCAGAAGGGCGTACTGGAGCGATGTGGCGTTATGCCCGTGGACAATGTCGGGGTTGAGGCGTCGGAGCGCGGAAATGGCCTTGAACACGCGCAGCACTCGGCTCCTGCCGCCGAGAATTTCCGTCTCTATTCCGAGGCTTGCGGCTTCCTCCCCAAGCGGGCCCCCCTGGAGCGCAAGCACCGAAGCGCATAGCCCCGCGGCTTGCTGACGGGAGGCAAGGCGCACCACGAAGTGCTCCATGCCTCCCACTTTAAGACTGCTGACGATATGGACGACTCGCAAACTCAAGGCTTGTCACTCCCTTGCGGCGCATCGACGCCGCCCTCCACTCCCGCGGGGGCAATACCGGCTCTTTGCCCCGGCTGTTCGCGCGCGATCACGACATTGAGCGCCTGCTCGTCCGCAGGCTCCACCGAGGTAAATCCGTCGAGCGCTTCCAATAAGGGCTGGCCACTCCCTTCGAGCACGAGCGCAGGGGCAGGCGGAGCGCCATTCGCGCGAGATTGGCGGATGGCGGCATTCCACTGTGCAAAATTGTCGTACACGTACTCCCAAGAAGACGATAGTCCGCGCGCCTGCTCCGTAATAAGCAGCCAGCGCAGCCCCTTGATCCTGATCGCCGCCTCCCGCATCTGTGGGTCGCGAACGGGCGCCCAGAGCGCAGGGCGGTCGGCATACCAAGCGACAGACCAGGGCTGGTCCGTTACGCATACGTCGCCCGGCTGCGACTGCCTTCCCAGAATGCGAGCCGATGCGGCGAGCGGTGGCAGATGCGGCTTATTGACGAGGGCGACGTCGTTGAATAGCGGATATAGCGTGACTGCGCCCATCAGCGTATACGCGGCGGTACGCCCCAGGCCGACGATGCGAGCCTGCTGGAACATGTGACCGATGTACGCGACGGAAAACAACAGTAGTATCGGCAGTATGCAGAGCAGAAGAGATATTTCCACGCCGAAAAGAAGCATGCCCAGGCACAGCGAGGCGAAACAGAGCAGGGAGGTTCGCCGTAGGCTATCCGCGGATTCATCCTTCAATCGGAACAGCAGGCTGGGGACGAAAAAGGCGAGTATGAGCGTCGAGGAGAGCCGCGGCAGACCCTGGACTATCTGGTTAAGACCGATCAGCAGCTTTTGGACGATAGATTCGAACAGCTCCGTGGTCGGCGCGAAACTGCCCGGCAGCATGCGATATCCGATATTGCCCGGATATACCCCAGTGCCCATCCAGACTTCTGCGCCACGCAGCCCGAAGATGGGGTTGCCGGTCAGAACGCCGTTCCGGATCATCCACGGCAGCGCCACGACTGCCAGGGAAAGGCCGAATACAAGGGACGCCTTGCCCTTTGCCGGCCGGCTCCAGATTATTGCCGCCGATACGGCGGGAACGATCCAGAAAAAGATCGGATCGGTGAGATAGACCAGAGCGGTGAGAATGCCGGCCCACGCCAGATCGCGGTTCGGCGAGGCGTCCGGAGTTGGGCTTTCGGAGTTCCGCATCAGGCGGATCATTACGAGAAAGAGCGATGTCGCCAGAAGCGTTGCGAGCGGGATGTGCGTTCCGGAGGATGCGTAGTCCAATACGAGCGGATTCAGGGCGAAGACCAGCGTCGCGACCCGCGCGATGGCGGGGCGGAACAGCTTCAGGCCGAGCATATAGAGGATCGGCATCGTCAGCAGGTAGCAGAGACCGGATATAGTTGAAACGACGGTGTCGCGCGCGCCCGCCAGGCCGAATGCCAGCGCGAGCACAAACGAGTAGAGCGGACCGTGTACCAGGTCGGGCTGGCGAGTGGCGTCGTCACCGTGCGAAAGAGCGAGGGGGCGAAGGATGTAGGTGGAGAAGCCGCGGCCCGACGCTAGATTGCGGGCTGCCTGGGCGAAATCGAGCGCGTCCGCATTTGCCAGCCCGTTGAACCGCACGGCGTGATAAATAAGGAGCGCCGCCAGTGGAACGAGTCCGATGAGAGCCACGGTGATCCACCGTTGGCGGTTCAGCCTGGCATCGCCGTCATTCCGTGG
>JAYTEU010000755.1:0-5211 GCA_043734985.1 Chthonomonadaceae bacterium | reverse complement strand
GTGGCTGCGTCGAAAGCCGCCGAGCCTGCCTCGCCGAATACCACCGAGTACAGCGCATGCGTTCCATCGCGAGCGCTGGCCGCCAGGAACCGGCCATTCGGCGAAAGCGCGATCCCGGAGAGGCGCTTCTCCGACTGATGCTCCCATTCGATCTGGCCGTTAGCGTCGATCAGGCACAGGTCGGTCGTTCCCTCCTCCGTGGCGCTCCGGACCAACGCGGCGCACAGCGAGCCGTCCGCCGAGATACCGAGCGACACCACATCTCCCCGAAGTCGCGCCTCCCAGCGTCGAGTCCCGTCGCAGTCGATCACTCCAACAGCGCCACCCGCCGTGCCATAGGCCGTGAAAAACCCTCTGGGCGCGCAGGCAAGCGCATGAACCGGCTCGTCCTGCTCGAAAAGCCAGTGCTCCCGCCGGGCCGCGTCCAACAGCCGGATCGAGCCGGTTTCCGAAGCCTGGCAGATCAGTGCGCCGTCGGGCGATATCGCCACGCTCGACACCGGCGCATCAGCCTCACGAAGCCACGCGACGCGGCCCGTGATATCCCCGACAGCAAGGGCATAACTCGATCCGGCCACATCGGAAAACCCGACCGCCACGGTGTTCCCATCCATGGAGAGCGCTGAGTCCACCAGGATAATGCGGCGCTCCGGCAGAAAGCGCGTCTTTGTCCCAGCGTGAATGAGGTAGAGATCGTCCGAGGTCATCCCGATAACGCAGTCGGACTCTGCGGAGGCTTCCAGCTCGATCAGAGTCTCGACGGAGAAAGTGGCGCGAACCTCCGCCGCGCCGTCCGAGGCCAGGCGGGTCAGATCGTAGGCGCGCGGTTCGAGCGGGCGGGGCAGCACCAGGGTCACGGTCCCGGCGTCGTCCAGCGCAAAGCGGGAGACGGCGTACGAACCGCGAACCTTTCGCTCCCAAACCAGGTTAACGGTGCGAATAGAGGGCATAGGCGGGCGAAGTCTGCTTTCTTACATAGTCCCGCCTAAATACGCGTTTCACGTCCTGAATCCCTGCATGGCTAGATCAGGGTCATGCAAGGCGGTCGATGCGGAGACCCGTAGCTAGCGAATGATGAAATCCATCAGACGAACTGTCATGCAGCCCCCAACTTTCCGAGCTTATTCACTAGGTCGTCCAGCGAGATGCCACCTGCGATTCGTTGTTCGCACAATGTCATCAGTTCGTGCACGTCAACATAGGAAACCGTGACTTGGCCCACGGTTTTCACGTGTCGTGAGCTTTGCCGGACGAGTAACCACACGCGAACCAGGGGGCTATTCAGTAAGTTTACGACTGACCTACGCTCCGCTGATTACAGAAAAGTCCTTAATAGAAGTTGTGACCAATTTCAGAAAGTTGCGGCCTTCCGGCGTATTCAGTTGGCCAAGAAGTTGAAATGAATAGTCGCACGGCGCGATAATTCGCAGCGCGTCTTGCCATGGGTATTCCGCGTTCTAAGGCGCAGCGTCTCTGTCGACTGCGGGCGCCAACCTCTCGACATCCCGCGCGAACAACCTGCTGTAACGTTTGATTTCCTTCAGCTGTGCGTCCTTACCGATATACCGACTGCGTAGTTCAGGCGACATCACAATTCGTTCCACAACTTTAGAAAACGCAATATGCGAACTCTGTACGTCGGCGATCGGTATGCTCTCATCGCGACACCTGTATGCCTTGGCAATCTTTTCGCACGCCATCTGGAGATAATGCAGAGGATGGCAGCTAGGGAATATCGGTTGCGCTGTCAGGTGCTGAAATATCTCAAAGTCCGATGCGCTCTGTCGTGCAAAGGCCCTCGCCCATTCATTTCTTTCGTTTGACACGTTTCGCCTCAGGCCTCTGAAAGCGTTGCGCCTTCGTAATGTCCCAATCAATCGGGAGTGGCATCACTCCGCGTTCGACCCGCTTATACTCCTCGGGCGTGATAATCGCGACACGTGTTGGGAAGGTAATATCGCCAGAAGCGGCAAACGTCAACGTATCAACTCTCCCAGTATCGAACGTATCCTTGCTGACCTCCAGAAGCTTTATCGGTTCGTTTGGATCACTTTCGTTTGGAGTTACAATCCTGAAAATCTGTTCCATTCCCGGTTCTACACGAAAGTGCCAGTCGATAAGCCGACGTGCGACTTCATCTTTCGACTCGGTATCGTTGCGTGTGCCGGCGTCCTCCACAGACGTACGTTGGTCTATAGAACGAGGGACTCTTTTCATCATATACTCCTGATGGAACCATTTACCGCAGGTTTACATCGGGTTCATTCCGACGTGTGTGTGCACTCGTCACCGGTATTAACTTACAGGTGTTCCCGCAAGGACAAATAAAGGTCTAGGGGTCGGTCCGGCCATAAACTATGAGATGGTTATCCATGTCGAACAGCGAGTCATCTGGGTTACCGGGATTTCATCGTCATTATACGGTGAGCACCGTACACAGGTCAAGTCTGGCGCAGGCCAACTCAGTCTGATGGAAGCCACAGCATTGGACAAGGCCCACGCCCGATGCCGCTCAGGACAAGCATGTCCACAATTTAGGCCAATCGGCAGCATGCAGCATTCCACGGTATTTCGTTGGTTGGTTCCCAACGAGATATAAATGACCTTAGATCCTGTAAGGAAGCCGCGTGCGCGAGAGAAGCGCGCACGCGGGTGCGGGAGCGGATTCGCATGGTCATCGTCGCCCGGTGATCGGATATCGGAAGTGTGACCGCCGACCCCGGGAGGACCGAATTCGGGAGTTACCCGGGTGGATTCACCGCGTTCGCGAGTCGAGAGTCAACGCGCGCGAGCGGGGTGTCACCGGCCGCCTCTCTGCGATACTGGGCGCGCGGCGGGTCCTGAAATAAGCGTCCATAGCCGTTCCGCAGTGGCGGTGTCCCCCTTATGCTCGCTCAGATAGGCCAGCATCATTCCGGCCGCCGGGTCGCGGGGATCGGCTTTGACCGCCGCCGTTTGCTGTGCGATCGCCGACTTCAGGGTTTGCGTCCGCGCCGTGTAGTAGGCGTACTTCCTGCCGGCCCACCAGTCGCGATAGAAGGCCATGTCCCTCGGGCCCTGCGCGCCGTGGCAGCCGCCGCACTGCGCCGTCTGGCTTCCGAACTTGACGAACCTCGCATACCACTGCGCCGCGCCGGCCTCGTCTCCCAGCGCCTCCATCGTGCGTGCATGGATACGGGCATACGGCCGGTACTCCGACTGGTTCAGCCCCGGCTCCCGCATCCGCTGCACTTCGGGAAGGATTCGCCGCGCCTCGGCCGCCCCTCGATCATTCAAACCGATCTCCCTAAGCAGCGCCGCAAGCTGTGCCCGGGCATCCAACTCCGTCTCCCTACCTCCTTTCGCGTCGGAATTACTTCCATTTTCAATCTGTGAAATCTGTGAAATCTGTGGAGAAAGCGAATGCGCCCCGCCGCGCGAGCCGACCGCCGACTGCAGTTCCGTTACAAAGTCCGTAAGGAGCAATCTCTTGCATGTTGCTTGCACCCTGCTGTCGGAACTGGTCCTGAGCGTCCTTCGAAGTATGGGCTCCAGGTACCGCCCTTGCTCTTTGAGAAACGTGTAGGCACTCTCGCGCTGCCGCTCGTCCATCGAGCCCAGATCGCGCACGGCGTTCGCCGCCTCCAGCTCGCGCTCAGGCGTCAGCACCTCCAGGCGGCCGACCATCACTCGCACCGTGGACGTGGGCTTCGGCTCGATATCCATCGGGATAAATTTATCGGTCCAGGACTGCGGAAGGACGAACAGGACGCGGACGCCGTCGCTCTCGAAGTAGCTGCTTCGCCACGTTTTCACCATCGCCCGCGCCTCTTTCGGATAGAGACCCGCAGACGTCAGCCGCGCCGCCAGGTCGTCGCCTATCCTGCGGCTGAACTCCGCCTGCGGCAGCGCGCCCGTCAGGGCGGGTATCGCGTCCGTAAGCGACTCGCCCGGCCGCAGCGACGGCACGTAGCGATAGACTCCGCGACCATGCTCCTTGCGAAGGATGAACAGATGCCGAAGCGGCAGCGACTCGCCCGCATCGTACGATAGGACACTCGTGCCTGCCGTCGTCATTTTCAGGGGCAATTTCGCATGGCCCAGACCGCGATAGAAGATAAATCGCTCCACCTCGCCGGGCGCATGTACCGCCCGGTCGTCCGGCCGAACGTAGGCGGCGTCCACGTCCCGGGCGTAGTTCCAAAGCGACCCTTCCGGAGTCTTCGGCAAAATTAGCGCCCTTCCCGTTCCCGGCGGCGTGACTTTGACGCGCCAGGAGATGTGGCCGTTCTTCATCGTCGGCGGCGAACCTGCCTGCGCGGTCGTCGGCCCGTTGAACTGTGCCTGTGGGTACCACTGCGTCCAGAGTCCCTGCGGGAACTTCACGCGCACGCTGAGGTCGAGCGGCTGGTCGGCGTAGAAGTAGATCACCGGAGTCTCGCCCTTCACCGACACCGCCGGGACGCGAAGCTGGTCCTTGCTGCGCGCATGGACGAAGCCCGGCAGCGAGTGCTCCTCATGGTACATTCCGTCCAGCGTCACACCGTCCGAGCCATTCATCACAAGGAACGTCCCCCACTCGTGAACCGTGAACACGGGCGGGGCCTTGGCCACCGTCGCTCCCGCCGCCAGCAAGAGAAGCGATGCGCCCGATACACAGATTGCGGCACAAATCCTTACTGTTAACATAGCAAGTCTCCCAATTAGACCTCTAGCGTTGACAACTCAAGCTATTCTTTATTGTCCGAGCTCCGACTCCGCAAGATCGTACAGGATCGCCTCCTTCCAGTCCTCAAGCATTTTCGTATCCCCGCTGACAACGCCTGCCCGGGTGACCGATTTCGGCGGTCGCGTCATCCCGGCCATGGTATCGAAAAGCGGTCCGCGCTCCGAGGCGGAACCGCGCCGCAGCAGGTGCCATAAGGTAATCGCATCCGGCGGATGGGCTGCGGCGCGAGCGGCATCCACGGCGGCATCGCCCCCGGATTCGTAGTCGAACCGCCGCATGGCCCGTCGGAACGGCTCCGAAGCGCCGTCATGGATGGGTGTGCCCAGCCCGCCGGACCGCCGGGACTCGCAGTAGAAGCCGCGTGGCACCAGCGAGGACCGCCCTCCGTCCTCCAGCGCGACCTCTCCGAGCGTGACCCTCAGCAGAGTGGACTGGCTCCCGTCGGTCTCCAGCCGGTACGCGCACCCCAGGTCCACCGCCCGGCCGACCTGCGTATCGACAAC
>JAYTEU010000754.1:0-3332 GCA_043734985.1 Chthonomonadaceae bacterium | reverse complement strand
GTGACTTGCTCGACATAAAACCATGCGGAACGCGCTCGGAGCGAACCGTAGTAAGGGTTGACGTAACAATTCTGCCTCGCATTCGGATTGCGATGCATGAACCAATTCTCGAACGGACTGAACGATCATGGTGGAAATTGGAAAGCTTGCAATTGGACAACCTGGCGGGGCGCTGACGTTGATAGCGGGCCCATGTGTCATCGAGAGCCTGGATTTGTGTCGTACCGTAGCCCAGGAGGTCGCGCGCATCACCGGCAACCTCGGCATCGGCTATATCTTCAAAGCGAGTTTCGACAAAGCAAACCGAACCTCGGGGAGCTCGTTCCGTGGCAATGGATTGGACGCCGGACTCGAAGTGCTTCAGGCCATCAAGCAGGAGTTCAACGTGCCCGTGCTGACGGATGTCCACGAAACCTGGCAGTGTAAGCGCGTGGCCGAAGTATGCGACGTGCTTCAAATTCCGGCGTTCCTTTGCCGCCAAACAGACCTCCTTATCGCGGCCGCCGAAACCGGCAAGGTCGTAAACGTGAAAAAAGGACAGTTTCTCGCGCCCTGGGATATGAAGAACGTAGTGCAGAAGGTCGAGGAGACGGGTAATCGGAACCTACTGCTGACTGAGCGCGGAGTGTCGTTCGGTTATAACTCTCTCGTGGTGGATATGACGAGCCTGCCGCAGCTTCGCGCGCTCGGATATCCGGTGGTGTTCGACGCCACGCACAGCGTACAGCAGCCGGGAGGCGGGGCGGGAGGAACGTCATCTGGAGGTCGGCGCGAGTTCATTCCGTGCCTGACACGGGCTGCCGTAGCCGCGAGGGTCGACGCTCTCTTCCTGGAAGTCCATCCCGATCCGGATAATGCGCTGTCGGATGCCGCTACCATGCTGCCGCTGTCGCAGCTTGGCGCGCTTCTGCGTCAGGCGATCGCCATCCACAAAGTTGTCAACGAATAGGCTGCCATTTGTCACTGTACTGCGAAGTTGAGGCGACGGTAGATCCGCAAATTCATCCATGGAATTCGCCTACCCTCGAATGTCCGCCTGGCGTGCTTACGGACCGATAGGGAAAAACAGACACGAATGAAAACGGCGTTAATCACGGGTGTTACGGGGCAGGACGGATCGTACCTCGCGGAGCTTCTTCTGGGTAAGGGCTATCGCGTGGTGGGCGTGGTGCGCCGATCCAGCACGGAGAATTTCGAGCGTATATCACAATTTCAAGATCGAATTACGCTCGTCCAGGCCGATCTGCTGGATCAGTACTCTCTTATCGAGGCGGTAAAAACCGCCGAGCCGGACGAGATATATAACCTGGCCGCGATGTCGTTTGTACCGACGAGCTGGAATCAGCCGGTGTTGACCGCCGAATTTACAGCTCTGGGCGTGACCCGGATGCTTGAGGCGGTCCGCTGGGTCAACCCGAAGATTCGGTTCTATCAGGCCAGCTCAAGCGAGATGTACGGCAAAGTGCGCGAGACGCCCCAGAGCGAGAATACCCCGTTCTATCCGCGCAGTCCCTACGGCGTGGCAAAGGTTTACGGGCATTACATCACGGTCAACTACCGCGAGAGTTACAACCTGTTTGCGGCGTCCGGCATTCTGTTCAACCATGAGAGCCCCCGGCGCGGTCTCGAATTCGTAACAAGAAAAGTCACAATTGCTGTCGCGCGCATCAAGCATGGGCTGGCCACGGAGCTGCGAATGGGCAACTTGGACGCTCGGCGCGACTGGGGCTTTGCAGGCGACTACGTCGAGGCGATGTGGCGCATGCTTCAACACGACGAACCGGACGACTTTGTGGTTGCGACCGGCGAAACACGCACCGTGCGCGACCTGGTAGAGCTTGCTTTTGCCCACGCCGGCCTCGACTGGCAGAAGTACGTGGTGCAGGACCCAGCCTTCTACCGACCCGCCGAAGTCGATCTCCTGGTGGGCGATCCATCCAAAGCGAAGGAGCGCCTTGGCTGGACGCCGAACGTGACCTTCGAGGGACTCGTTCGAATGATGGTGGACGCGGATTTGGAGCGGGTCGGCAATACGGCGCCGCGAGGTTAATTCCCAGGGGAATGGGGTTATCGTGGAAGCTAGGCGCGTTTTCGTCACCGGTGCCAACGGGTTTGTCGGCCGGCACTTTATTCAGCATCTGCTTCAATCTTTTGGAAGTGAGGTGTCCGTTTTCGCCGCAATCCGCCCGGAAGAGGCGACGGAACCCGGATTCGCGCCGGATATGGCCGGCTGGAGCGGGCGCGAAAGTCCAAACGTCTCTATCGTGCCCTTTGATCTGGAAGATAGTGCGCAAGTCACTAGTGCAATCGTACGCGCGGAGCCGGATTGGATACTTCACCTCGCGGCGCGTTCTTCCGGAGCGGATACGAATCGCGAGGCCATTACCGCCGTCAATGTAGAGGGTACGAGGAACGTTCTGGAAGCCGCTGCGGCGCTCCCGCGATTTCCGAGAGCGCTCGTCGTGAGCTCGGGTTATGTGTATGGCAGTACCGATCCCGCTCGGCCCGCGCGTGAGGAGGACCCGATAGGGCCGCTGTGGCGCCTGGGGCCGTATACCGACAGTAAGATCGAGATGGAGAGCGTAGCGCGTAACTACCGCGGCTTCACCCTGATCGCCCGGCCGTTTTCCCACACAGGCCCAGGGCAGGCGGCGAATTTTGCGGTTCCGGCCTTCGCGAGGCAGCTTGCGCGGATCGAAGCCGGTCTTGAGCCGCCGCTGCTAAAGGTCGGCAATCTCTCTGCCCGAAGGGACCTTCTGGACGTTCGCGACGTGGTCCGAGCCTATTCGCGCCTGCTGACGGAAGGTGACCCCGGCGACGTGTACAATGTGGCGACCGGTGTGCCGGTTGTGATAGGGGACGTACTCGATACGCTCCGGGCCCACTGTCACGTGCCGACTGAGATCGAGATCGACCCGGCAAGACTTCGGCCCGCCGATATTGCCTGCTCGTCGGGAGACCCACTCAGCCTGTGGACGAAAACGAATTGGACAGCGCGCATCCCCCTGGACGAGACGCTGCGGGATGTGCTGGATTACTGGCGATCGCACGTGAAGCCGTGACGCCAAAGCGATAGAGAAGAGATAGGCATGAGCTGGATAGAGTTTGCCGTGGAGACCATGAACGTTGAGGCCGATGCGATCAGGCGCGCCGCCGAACGGCTGGACTCTCGGATCGAAATCGCCCTGAAGCTATTGAGCGAATGCACCGGCAAAGTGATCATGACGGGAGTCGGCAAATCGGGAATGGCTGCGCGTAAGATCGCGGCTACGCTAACCTCCACCGGGTGCCCAGCAGTCTTCCTGCATCCGTCCGAGGCAATGCACGGCGAT
>JAYTEU010000753.1:0-3047 GCA_043734985.1 Chthonomonadaceae bacterium | reverse complement strand
AACAACGGCAGCTTCGCATTTAAGGTCAATAACACCGGCTCTATTGCCGGATGGTCGCATCGTGTGAACGGCGGAGGAGATGAGGCGGTACTCTGGGCTCCCGCGCCTGTCCCCGGCACCGGCTTTACAGCAGCGAGCCTAACCCGGAGCGATTGGCACTCCAGTTGGGCGTACGGTCTCAACAATCCGGGAGCCGGGCATCCGCTGAGGGTGGTCGGCCAGGCCGGATATAACGGCAGCGGAAATAGCGCGTTTGTCTGGGACGCCTTGAATGGCAGCCGCGATCTGAATTTGCTGACGGTCAACGCGCCGCCCGGCGGAATGACAGAGGCTCGCGGCGTGAACATCGGCGGCCTTATTGTGGGCAACTACACATTGGTTCGCCCGCCTGTGGGAGCATCGCCGTACCGGGCGTTCCTGCTTGTCCCGAATGCCATGCTGCCCGCCGCCGATCAAGCGCCCCTTACGGCCCTATCCATTGTTTCCATTGCCGGAGTCAGCAGTCCGAATCAGATCCAGATAACCTGGACGGCCGGGTCTCCCAACTGGAATGGCTACCAGATATCACGATCCAAAAATGGCGTTGGCTTTACGCAGATCGGCTGGCTCAGTGCGGGCGATCTCTCCGTTCCGAGCTTCACCTCCTTTACCGACCTCTTCGAGGATCAGCCATACACGCCGGCCACCAACTACTTCTACCGCGTAAGCGCATTCAATGTGGCCGGATATTCCCGCTCTCAAATCGCCTCATTCGTTACTCCGGGCGCGCCTCTGGCCCCGACGAGCGTTACTCCAGCCGCTTCCACGGCGCCCCTCAAGATCACGGTGAAGTGGAAGAACAATTCGAACACTCAGGACTACCTGGAGGTCGAGCGGTCGGACAATGGCACGACCTTCGCACAGCCGGGGGTACAAGTCTCGGGTGCCTCCACCAGCTACATTGACACCGCCGTAGTCGTTTCCCACACTTACTACTACCGCGTGCGGGCGCACAGCACAAACGGTTCCTACTCGGAATACTCGGCAGTCGTCAACGCGACGACGCCGCGCAGATGAAAATGGACGCCGCCCGCAACCTGTCTGTGACGGCGTTCCCATCATTTCGAAAGGACTCAGGAAACAACCGTGATGCAGCACGACTCAGTAAGAACCAAACCTGACTCCTAGCGCTACCGCATGCCGAAACGTCCGCGCCGCGGCAACCTGGCTGTCCTCGCGCTCGACTTTTTATATGACAAAGGCATCGCGACCACGCTCGATGCGCCCGGCGCGGCTAACGGCGCCACGCTGACTGCGGTCAATGCGCGCGGCCAGGGATTGGGGTTATAGGGATTGGGGTTATAAGGACGACGCTGGAGTTGGACGCTCGTTCCTATACGATAAGGGTGTATACACGCCGCTGAATACGCCCGACTCGGTGTACGGTTCTTATGTTGTGGCCCTCAACGCGCGATCAGGTTGTCGGTTACTCCTATGACAGCGCCGGCAATCCATTGGCATTCCTGCTGAGCCGCAAATTCCGTCGTGCGGCCAACATGCCGTTTGTTACCACAAGGGGATATTTCGATGACTATTCAGACAGTACTCAGCACGGCTATCAGGACGCTGGCACCCATGGCGCTCGCCGCTCTGGCGCTCTTCCCAATTGCGGCGGCGCAAGGCCAGACGCTTCCGCCCAAGTATTCGGTGATCAAACTGCCGACGTTCCCGTTGAGCAAGAGCATGCTCGAAGACGACACGGTTAAGGCAATGAGCAGCGACGGCTCGAACATCGTCGGCTTTGCCACGCAGTACGCCGCATCCGGTAAGACATCCGCCTATAAGGCGTTCTTTTGGGACGGCACGATGCACGAACTTGGCGTCGTTGCCTCGACCCCGGGCACGACGCCCCTAAGCGTCACTTCCGGCCTCAACCCTACGGTCTTGCTCGGATACTCTCCACCTTCGGTCTGGACGCTGCCCGGGAACAGAGTCTTCCTCCCCTCATTGGGCGGACTGTCATGCGCCGCTTACGCCATGAACGACGCAGCGACGGTGGTAGGGTTTGCCTATAACCCAAACGTACCGCTTGGTCTCGGCTCCGATGGCTCGTCCCTGTACGCCCAGATCGGCATGCGGTGGTCGAAGGGCGCAACAGGATGGCAGTATACGCAGCTTCCACCTCTCTCTCTGTCCGGCCACAACCACAGCAGAAGCGGCTTCGGACAGAACAGCATCGACCAGGCCGGCAACATGTATGGCATCTCGGCTGTCGCCGGCCCTGACCCCACTTCCAACGGCCCGACCCTTTCGGACGTGCATGCCGTCTACTGGGACACCGCCCTTGTGCCTCACGACCTCGGAGTCCTGCCGCAGCTCAACAACCATTCGGGCACGCTGCCGGCCGATTGGCGCATGGATGCGAACTTCCAGACTCGCTTCATCTGGAATCTGGGATCGCAGGCTTTCTACTCCTTTCCGAACACAAGCGTCACAACCGAACTCTTCGGCACGGGAGCCTCCAGCCCATCCGCGGCGGTGAAAGGACTCAATGCCGCCGGCCAGGTAACAGGGATTGCGAACTTTGCCGGCGGTTCGCACGCCTTCTATTGGGATACTACCTTCCCCACCGGCGCCGTGATGGATCTCGGCGTGCTTTCCGGTACGAACACCGGCAGTGCGGTCGAGCAGACCGGATACTTTAACATCATCGACGATAACGGTTTCATCGTCGGCAGCAGCTTCGACTTCACCTCGATCGCGTTTCTCTCGACGCCTGCGAGCCGGGCCACGTCTCAGAAGCTGATCGATCTGAACACACTCCTGACGCCAAACGCGCTGAAGAATGCCGGCATTACGGCTTTGACGGGCGCCCGGATCATCAACAACGCGGGATACATCACCTGTGTCGGAACCGACGTGAACGGCGGAAACCACCCACTTCGCGTGGTGCGCCTGAAAAGGGAGCAGTAGGCGAAGGATCCCGGCGGGTGGTCTCGCTCGCCGGCGATGACCTTGAGTTACTCCCCTCGCCGGTGATCGCGGCGTGGTCTCGCCGGAATCGAGAC
>JAYTEU010000752.1:0-5260 GCA_043734985.1 Chthonomonadaceae bacterium | reverse complement strand
TGCCGGCGAGCGCGGGCCAAAATACCGCACTGCCGCCCCTGAAAGCCGCGCAGCCACTGCGGCTCCCAACGATCGTCCAGAAACAGCTTCCAAACGGGCTGAAGGTCTTTATTCTAGAAGACCACCGGCAGCCCGCTGTCTGGCTACGACTCGCTATTGGGGCAGGCTCGTGGCGCGACCCTGCGGACCGAACCGGCCTGGCCCAGATGACCGCCGGAATGCTGACCAAGGGTACGGTCACGCGGTCCGAGGGGCAGATCGCAGATACTATCGACGGAATTGGCGCGACACTGGACGCGAGCGCCGACCAGGACTTCCTAACCGTCGCAAGCTCCGGACTGAGCAGCTACACAGACAGCCTCTTCAACCTGATGGCCGATGTGACGCTCCATCCGACGTTTCCCTTGCAGGAGGTGGAACGCCTGCGGACGCGCACGCTGTCCGGTATCGTATCCAGCCTTGGACAGCCCTCCACGGTCGCCGATGCTGCGATCAACCGCCGGGTCTATGGCGCGCATCCCTACGGAAATTTCGCCGTTGGCACCCCGGCTTCCGTCAAGGCGATCGCGCAGCCGGATTTGGTCAAGTTCCGTGAGAAGCTTTTCGTTCCCAATAACGCCGCGCTCTTTATCGTGGGCGATATCACTGCCGAGCAGGCGATGGCGAAGGCTCAGGCGCAGTTCGGCGATTGGAAGCGAGGCGAAGTGCCCCTTGCACCGGCGTCTGCCTCAACGTCCGCGCCGACTGTTGGCGGCAGTCAGATCACTATCGTAGATAGGCCGGGAGCGGCGCAGACTGAGGTGCGAATCGGTCTGCTCACTACCGGATACTCCGACCCCAACCGGCCCATATCGCGGGTTGCCTCCGCCGTTCTGGGCGTCGGCCAGTTTGAGGGACGGCTGACAAAGGAGATCCGGGTCAAGCGCGGGCTAACGTACGGCGCGGCCAGCTTCTTCGATCGAAAGGCACAGGCAGGCAAGTTCGAGATCAGCACGTTCACGAAGAATGCCTCGACAGGGGAGGTTGTGAAGATCGCGCTCGAAGAGGCAAGAAAGCTGCAGAGGGAGCTCACGCCCGCCGACGAGCTTCAGGACCGCAAGGACTACCTGAACGGCTTCTTTGCGGTCAGCGTCGCGACGACGCCGGGCGTGCTTCGCCGACTGATTCCCTCCGTACTCTATGGCGCAGGGTCGGAAGACCTGACGAAATTCTCAACGGAAACGCTCGGAGTGACGGCGGTCCAGATCAAGGACTTTATGCAGTCGCTTCCGCTCGAACGGCCGCAAATCGTGCTGGTCGGCGATGCGTCGGTGATCGAGCCGCAGGTGAGGTCGCTCGGAACGGTGACCATCATCCCGGCGGGTTCGCTCGACCTGCAGTCGCCATCGCTGGCTGCACCGAAGAGCGCCACGAACGACGGCCCATTGGTGAAGGGTCCGGTGTCTGACGGTAAACCGCTGCTGGCAGCCGCAATTGCAGCATTGGGCGGAGATACGTTCCTGAACCTTAAGTCTATCACGCTGAAGGGGGAAGGAGAGATGTCGCCGCCCGGGATGGACATGAAGCTGCCGATCGCAACCGCGACGCTGATATTTGCCCCGCCGGGAAAGAGCCGGTTCGAGCTTGGCACCAGCTTCGGAGACGTTTTCTTCGGCAGCGACGGCACGAACATGGCATGGCTCAACGTGCTGGGATCGGTCCAGGATGCTCCCGCCGGTTTCAGTGACCCGACCGAACTGCTGCGGCGCGCCGCAAAGAACGGATATGAGGTGAGCACTGTTATGGACCTGAAAGATGACGCAGGAGGCCCGGACATGCCCGGCATTGCCGTAAAGGACGCGAACAACCGAACCACCAAGGTCTATTTGGACAAACTGACCAACCTGCCGCGCCGAATTATGGCGCAATCGGGCGGGCTAGAAGTTAGTCTGGGCGACTACCATGCTACCGAGGGTGTTAAGCTGCCAGGTTCGCTTCTTGTGAAGCAGAGTGGAAAAGCCCTAGTGACGCTGAAGTTCAATTCGTGGAAAATAAACGCCCCGGTGGACGAGAAGCTGTTTGCTCGGCCTAAATCGTGACGTCTACCCCTGACGTACGAGACCGTAGCGCATGAGAATCGGATGAAAAAGACGTCCTGGCTAAACGAATTCCGTTCACGCCGTGAGCCCATAATAAGGTGGAACGGCAAAGGATGTCGCGCGAGAATTGTGCGTACCGGATTCGGTTAGTCGCCGCGAATGGGGCTGCTACGGAGAGTTCCGGGCTGTTTCGTGGGAGCGGCAGTCGGTGTCTGGCCGGACGTATCGGGTGGTTTTGTGGTGGTATTTGCGGGCGCTCCATTGCCGGAATCGGGTGAGGGAGCGTCCGGTTTTCGTGAATCGCCTGGGTTTTGCTGACCGCCGGATGCAGGTGTCACGAGGCTCGCCTCAAAAGGTACATAGTCCTTGCTCTGGCCAATGCGCATACCGTCGTGAAAGGCGACAAGATGGTACTGGAGCGTGCCGGTAAGGCCCGAGGGGAAAGCCGACAGCGGCAGTGCGAGCGTCCGTTCGAACGGCATATGCGCGGCCGTCAATTCGAGTGTCGTCGCCACGCTGAGTTTGCCGTCGGCGCTGCCGTAGAGCGTTTGGGGCATCTGCGACGTGATCTGACTGTTATTGGCGTCGTAGAAGAACGCTGCCAATGTCTGCCTATCGCCTATCTGCCCTTCGGCGACTCCAGAGACATGAACCATCAGCGCAAGGCGGCCCTGCGGGTCCTGCGAGACGCTTCTCGTTTCGACCGAATCGAAGATAACCGCGCGATTGAGGGGTGTCATTGGGGCAGTGCCGGAGTCGGACGGCGTTACCGGAGCCGTACCCGGAGAACCGCCCGAATTGGCCGCCGTTCCCGGATCTTTTCCGCCCGGCGGATTTACCGCGCCTGGCGTCTGAATGCCGCTCTTAGGATGTCGCGGATCCTGCAAGGGATGCTTCGCATTCGCGTTGAGCATCCACACCGTCAATCCGACGACTGCCGCGACTCCGGCGACTACTCCCACCCATAGCCCGTGCCTGGCTGCGCGCGTCCCTTCCGATTGGCGACCGGCCAATCCAGCGCTCCCCGCGCCGTTGTTCGGAAGTGAGCCGTTCGTCGGGCCGGAGGGCGTCCGGCCCGATCCCGGCCCCCCGATCCTGTCCGATCCAATTCCTCCGGTACCGATGCGCTGCGATCCGCGCTGCGACTTGCCGGTGTTTCTCAGAGCCGAGTTTGTCAAAATGATATTAGGGCCCGTAGGCGTTGGGCTGACAGGAAGGGTTGGAACTGCAGGCGCATCGCCCACGGCGACCGGATAACCCGGCGGCGATTCCACGGGAGCCGGGAGCGTATCGCGGATCGTCAGCAGCTCCATAGCGATCTCATGTACGGACTGGGGACGCGCATCGGCGTCCAGGCGAAGGCAGCAGTCTATAAGCCGCGAAAGGGAGTCCGGCACGGCGGGATTGAGGCTGCGAACGGGCGCGAATTTGAAGGGCGCGTGAGACGGATCCCTACCGGTAAGCAGATTGTGGAGCGTCGCGCCGAAAGAATAGATGTCGGTGCGCGTGTCCGTCTGGTGCCTTCCGAACTGCTCAGGCGGCGAATATCCGACGCTGCCGAGAAGGTTCGTATCCTTGACGGCGCCTGGCTGGAAGCGCCGCGCAATGCCGAAATCGATAAGCCGAATTCTGCCGCTCATTTCGATCATGACGTTTGCGGGCTTAAGGTCGCGGAATATGATCGGCGGGTCCTGGCTGTGGAGGTACGCAAGGACGTCCGCGACCTGAAGCGCCCATTCGATCACCGTGCCGACAGGAATCCCCTCGGAGCCGACAAGATGCTGCCTGGCTTCCAGGGTGACGCCGTCGATATACTCCATGATTATGAAAAAGCGGTTGTTTTCGAGGAAGGCATCGGTAACTTGGGGCAAGTTTGGGTGGTGCAGCTTTACGAGGAATCTTGCTTCGTGCTCGCACTGTTCCAGAAGAGACTGCGAATCGACACCGGCGGTCTGCGGCGCGCGCACTTCCTTTACAGCCAGGATAGTATCTAGCCGGACATGTTCGGCCTGATATACGGTACCCATTCCGCCTTTGCCGATCACGCGCATTATGCGGTAACGGTCGTTCAGCAGCGTGCCCGGCTCGAGTTGTTCCCCGCTCATCGCGTCGCTTCCTATCTGTCCGCGTATGGAATGTACCGGGAGTCCGCCGTTTTGCTCAGGTCGGACCCTCGGAGCACGCATCCACCTTCCAAAGTCAGAAAGGAGGTTCGCGGAAAAACTACGGAACTGAATCTGGTTCAAGCATGCAGCCAATGCGCGATCTAGGATGCGCGCGGCGCTTATGCCTATGATATCACAAACATCTCGCTTTGACCAAATTTCAACTGCCGCTAAAGGCGTGCGACGTAGAGCACCCAATCGTTATTGTCCGGGGCAGTGAACTGCATGTAGGAGCCGCCGACGACCTGTTTAATAGGGCTGGAAACGCCGGTTCGAGGATTGAACCAGGTGATTTCCACCTTGCCCGTCGCCTCCAGCAGGTCCAGAAGCAGCGATCCGCCCTCTTCGAAATAGACCAGGTATTCTCGCGCCGGGTCCGCCAGGACAAACATCGGAGTCGGCTTCGGAGCGGGCGCGGCAGGCAGGCTGCCGAATGGGTCCGGATCGAACGGATCGAAATCGAGCGGCAGCGCGTCTACTGGTGGCGGATTGGCCTTCGTCGCCGCGGCTTCCGCTTTCTTGCGACGCCTCTTGTCGGCGGAGCTCTCGGTCGGTCCGCCAAGCATGTCCGGCCTCGGGGTGAGGCGGTAGAAGCGGGTTTTGCGGAAGAGGTCGCCGCAATAGGCGGCCCACTGGATCTCCGGCGCATTCAGGGAGGCCGGATCGGCAGACGGCACAACGCCCGGCGACCAGTACGCGCCCCGCATGCGGGCTTCCCACATCCTGTGCCGGGTCACGTCGGGGCTAAGCGCAGCATCCTTGCCGACCGTCGCGGGCTCCAGCAGAACCACCGGCTTGTTCGACCAGGTATACCATGGCAGCGCGTTGACGTCGCCGCCCACCGCGGTTATCACATCTTCCCACACCTGATCGTACGGAACCGTTCGCGAGGTGACTCGCGGCGTCGCGATCGCACTGGCTCCCGTCGCCGGCGGAGTGGAGTTACTGCCCGGTCTCGTTGGCGGCGGGGCTGCCACGGTCGGCGCCGCGCCACCCAGTGCGATGGAAGTCAAGGGG
>JAYTEU010000751.1:0-9548 GCA_043734985.1 Chthonomonadaceae bacterium | reverse complement strand
GCCGAGGCCAGCGTGCCGTCATTGTTCCAGGTGTAGAGTTCGGTGAGGCCCGTGGCGCTGTCTACCACCTGGACCAGCCGCCCGGCGCCGTCATGGGCGTAGGCGCCGTTGTGCGTGGTCACGCCTGAATATGGCCGTGAGGCCGGCGTCGCCCTGAAACGCGTAGCTACGATTTTGGTGCAGCTTCTTAGGGCTGGATATTGTAAACCTTGTTGAATGCTTCCTGCGTGATATAGGTTCGCGGCGGGTGAACGTTAAAAGTGTCGCCAGGCAGGAGGGCATCGAAATCCCAGAAGCGGAATTCATGCCGACTGTACTCATTCCAGATGCCCTTGTCATCCTTTTCAAAGCTGGAGTTCCGGATGAGATTCCCGTTCTTGCGGTCAAAGTAGATTCTCGCCTGACTGTTCGGAAACTTCGGATCGGTCAGCGTATAGTCGACTGTGTCGGATGACGCGACCAGTGACTCGGGAACAAGCCGATAGCCTTCCATTGGCTTATCATCGAATATCCAGTAGGTTTGCACGTCGACCGCACGGTCGTTCTTGTCCTTAGCCAACGTGTCGATCCCTTTACCTATCCTATAGGTATGAATAAGCGTCTGGTACGTTAAACTCTGTTTCCCGTTATTGATATAGACGTCGCCTCCTGGGTTCAGAAATTGCCGCTGCCGCTGCACCCCCTCAATCACGTCGCGCTCCACACCTGAAGAGACGCTGATTGAGAGGCGATTGGGGCGTTGCGCCCTCACATCATAAGTATTCCACACATAAAATATCCGGCTCCCGGGCTTCGGGCGTGACATCCAGCCGGTATCATCATACCCCCAGTATTTCATTGTATAGGTTATCGTCTTGGCCCTGGCGAGCCGCTTCCAGAACTGAGCGACACTATCCGGCAACTCCGGAGTAGGCTGCGCGCACGCTGCCGCCATCGCCAACAACGAACCAATCGTCAGTACCGATATCAACAGTCTGCGCATCATCGTTTGCCCTTCTCCTCGGTCTCACGACAGCATACCAAGAAAATATGCCTGCAGCCCAATACCAATCGCGAATGTTTTGGAAATCGAATGCCAACGCGAGCGAGTTGCCAAAAAACCCTGGCAGATTCTCCGGTCACCGTGCTCCGATTACTGTACTTCCTGTCAAGAACAGCCCATCGGAGACTGCATTCGCTCGTCCAGCCGATTTCGCCTCACCACGCGTTTCCATTGTAACTGGTAGGACTCCTGCTCAACACGCTAATTGCAGTGGTTTTTCGCGTCACTTCGGTTATTCGTCGGATTATCTATTGGGTTATCGCTCCTTGAACGAATGTTACCCGTCCCTATTGCCCAAAGGACGAAATGACATGACTGATGGCCGACAAACACTGCATTCCTCCCCTACCTAGGTCTTGTCACGGGCATAGCGTTGCTCCCCTTATAGTTCGCGCTCACACGAGGCATCGTTCCTCCGGTGTTGTCATCGAAGCCATCGAAGCCTTCAGTCTACGCTATCTGCTCGTAGAACGGCATCTTCCCTGCCGCGTGGTCCGTCGTGTCGACGATTGCCATGATCTCCGGTGCGACCCTGCGCGCCATTTTCTCGAACCCGTGCCGCAACGTCAGTTCCGCAGAGTAAACCATTGCGGCTGGTTCATAGGTCCTGTGCAGTACTGGACCAGGCGATGTAACGCCGTGGCAATTGGTTCTTGCGTCCAATTGGCAAGCGGAGTATAATGACACCTACTCCGCTCTTGTTGAAGCATGGGCTGCGAGACCGCCATCGGGCGGTCTCCGCTGTTTGTGGTGGCGGTTGTCAACCGAGGGATGCGGTAGGCTCGGGCAAGAGTCTACGACGGACAGGCGCAGTATTCCGCGCAGGGCAATGAGGTGATGCAATGATAAACACAGTCTGGGCAGTTGTTCACGATGGACGCATCGAACCGATTCAGAAGCTAACCGCGCCGGAAGGGACACGGGTTTTGGTCACGCTACTTTTGGAAGATGAAGCCGATTTCTGGCTCGACGCGAGTTCTGCTTCGCTGGACGAAGTTTGGAACAACGCGGAGGATGATCGGTATGCCGAACTACTCGAAGTCTGAAGTCGTGCTGGTCCGCTACCCGTTTTCGGACCTGACCGCCGCAAAGGTCAGACCAGCGGTTGTGGTTAGCGCAAGCCATGTTTCGCAGGATTTGCTCATCGTGCCGCTCACAAGCAAAACAGGTGGATTGCTGGCAGGCGAGTTCGTCTTGAGCGAGTGGAAGAAGGCGGGTCTGAACATTGAAACAGCCGTAAAGCGCGGCATTTATACCATCGAAGAAACATTGGTCAGTAAACGCATCGGCAAACTGGAAGCCAGCGATGCAAAGCGGCTTGAACAGTCGTTACACGATTGGCTTGGCCTGCTGTAGCGGTTCCATGTCCTGGCACCCGCTGCAAATATGAGGCGGCGTACAGAGGCGTTCGGGCAACCGACATCGGCGGCAGTTCTGCAGAGCAAACCATCGCCGCTGGTTCATAGTGTGAGCAAAGCAGCAGGTTTCAGATTGTCATCGAAGCCATCGAAGCCTTCAGTCTACGCTATCTGCTCGTAGAATGGCTTCTTCCCAGCCGCGTGGTCCGTCGTGTCGATGATGTCTGCGATCTCCGGCGCGACCCTTCGCGCCATGGTCTCGAATCCGTGTCGCAGCGTCAGCGCAGAGGCCGCGCATCCCTGGCACCCGCCGCTCATGGCGATAAAGAGGTTTCTGTCCTTCAAGTCGACAATCGAGATCTTTCCGCCGTGTTTCGCGATGGAACGGTTGACTTGTTGGTCCAAGAGTTCCTGAACAGCCGCGCGAACTTCGGCGTCGGCGCGCCCCAACGCACCTGCGGTGCGAGGGGCCTCGAGGATGGCCGGCATCCCTGTGACGAGCTGCGTCCGGATGACCGTTCCGATCTCCGGTTTCAGTGTGGACCACGAGGCGCTTGAGTCCTTCCCGACCGTCACTACGTTCTCTGCGACGAGCACGTGGGCGACGCCGGGAAGCGCGAACAACCGCTCGGGGAGGGGCGAACCGGCGGCTAATTCTTTTGCGGGGAAGAAGCAGGAACGGCCAGGGTGCACCATCCGGCTTACCGTGAACTTGCATGTGTCGGGATCGGAAACGGAGGTCTCGGCGCGGATCGTGATCGTCGCGCCGACAGGCAGGACGTCAGACATCTTCCACCTCCTTGACTGCGAAGCGCTCAGCGAGGGCTCTCAGGTGCTTGTACGTGTAGATACCAGTACTGTGGCCATCGTTCCAGGCGAACGTGATGGCATAATTGCCTCTGCTGGAGATCGTGTGAGGGGCTACGTCCCGCAGCACGCTCTTTGGATCGAGGAGCGGCCGTCCGCTCATCTCCTCGCGGCACACCGCGCACGGGCATGCCAGTCGAAGGTCCCGGACGTCGAAGTCGTCATGGCGCCCGTCCTCCCAGAGCACAGACAACGTTCGCGCATCTCGACGACGAAAACCGACGGGGGCGGTTTGGGAGCCCGTCGGCTGGACAGCGCTCTCCACCCAAGCAGGCTCACCCGCGTTTGTATCCCAGGCCCAAGTGAATGCTTTAAGCACTATCGTCGGGAGCGTCTGGATTCGCGCGGCAAGCTCCGTCGCGATCGCGACATAGGCCTGGGCTGCGACGGAGTTCGGCTTCTCGGCCACGATCGGACGCCCCTCGTCCCCGCCAGTGACGATGTCGCCGTCGAGAGGAATGGCGCCCAGGAATGGCACTTCGAGCTCGAGACTCATCCGCCCGCCGCCGCCATGCCGGAAGATGTCCGTGTCCTTTCCACAGTGCGGGCAAGTGAAGGTGCTCATGTTCTCGATGATGCCAAGGATGGAGACATCCATGGTTTGGAACATCCGCAGCCCGCGGCGGGCGATCTTGAGACTCACATCCTGCGGCGTCGTGACGATGATCGCACCGGATAGAGGAACGCTCTGGCACAGTGTAAGTTGAAGGTCGCCCGTCCCGGGTGGGAGGTCGATAATCAAATAGTCCAGATGGCCCCAATTTACTTCACTGATGAACAATTTCAGGTACTTGCCCACCATCGGTCCGCGCAAGATGGCCGGGTTGTCGTCCCCGGTGAGCATGGCCATCGATATCGCCTTCAGGCCGTATCGTTCCGCGGGGACGAGCCTCTTGTCCGCGGTCGTCTCAGGCTGCCGGCCGGTGGAAAGTCCCAGCATCACGGGGATGCTCGGGCCCAGGATGTCCGCGTCAAGGAGCCCGATGCGATAACCGGCTTGCTGGAGCGCGAGCGCGAGATTAACGCTGACCGTGGACTTGCCCACGCCGCCCTTGCCGCTGCCCACCGCGATGACGTGCCTGATTCCCGGCAGCTTTTCAGGAGCGGCGGAAGCCTGGAGCCTCGCGATCGGCGAACGGTCATCGTTGTGCTGAGGTTTGGTGGTCTGCATATCTAAACTCCATAATGGATAGAAATTTTAATCGCACACTGAAAAGTATACAGTATGGGTGGAGGTAATTGCGAAAATCCCAAATCGCGCCGCTGACGCGATCGGTCGGGCGCACTGGAGTTTACGAGCCGCGCGTGCCGCCGTTCACGTCCATGGCGCGGAGCAGGCAGGCAGCCATCGAGAGTGGCATCGCCATGGCGAAAGCGCAGACACACACTGCAGGGCCACAGGTGGCGAGCATGGAAGGCACAAGCGGGGAGGAGGACATGGCTGCGACGCCTATTCCATCACTGGAAGATAAAATGCGGAACCTGCGGCAGTCTTAGCGCAGATGTCCTGTCACAATAAAACAGAATGGCATTCTCATGAAACGCTTCTGGTGTCGAAAGAGAGGTTTTCCGATTCTCATTCCGGCGCCGCTCCACGTGCTGCTCTCGTGTTCGGGTTCCTCCACCTGGGCCGGGCAGAATGAGCTGGAGCGAGCCAGACCACAATTTCGACGATCCCAAAGAAAGCCTGCGCCGCCAGATGGATGAAGTCGATCGTCGGTTTGGCGGGCCGCCCCATTCGCGCCGGCGCTATGCCGAGCAGTATCGACACGAACAGAACCTGGAGGATCTCGCCCTCGGCAAAGGCGCAGACGAACGTTTGGGGAATGACGTGCAGAACGAAGTCCGCGGGGCTTTGCCGGCCTGCGGCTTTGCTGTATCCGGCCACCTTGGTAATCTCGCCCGCCGACGGCTTGTAGTTAACGGCCAATCCCGGCTTCATCCGATGCACGGAGCCGAGCGCGAGGAACATCGCGATCGTCGCGACCACCTCGAAATAGACGAGCGCCTTGAGGCCGACGCGCCCGACTTTGCTCAGGTCGCCGACGCTCGCAATCCCGCCGACGACCGTGAAGAAGATGACGGGCGCGACCCGCATCTTGATGAGGCTGATGAACCCCTCGGCCATCGGCTTCATCTGCTCCGCAAGGCCCGACCCGCTCTCACCCACTCACCCTCTCACCCTCTCACCCACTCACCATTCCTCCGCAGTCTCCAGCAAAGCGGGTGGTCAGTAATCCACCGGCCGCAGATAGTAGTCGTTGATGGAGGTCGAGGAGAGCATCGCCGTCGTCGGGAGGTGACGCTTCCAGTGAGTCGAGTCCACCTTGCGCTTCACCAGGCGCACATCCGCCTCCGGGAAGCCCATCTCCGTGAGCCGCTCGACCGTGAAGCCGCGCAGCAGATAGAAGAGGATGCGGTCGGCGCGCGGATAGGAGATCCCAAAGTCCGACTCGTCGGTCTGCCCCACCACCAGGTCCGCCGAAGCAGGCTTGTTGACGATCGCGTCCGGCACGCCCATGTGCCGCGAGAGCGCCCACACCTGCGTCTTATAGAGGTCGCCGAGCGGGTTGACCGGCGGCGAATCGTCGGCATGCCAGGTGAAATAGCCGAACAGGCGCTCCGTCTTGTTTCCGGTCCCCACGGGCAGCGTACCCAGTTTCTGGCTCTGATCGAAGAGCACGATCATACGCACGCGCGCCATCACGTTTCCGCGCCGCCGTCCATCCGCATCGGAAGCGTGGCTCAGGTAGCCGTCCACGGCATCCGTGATCTCGAGCGTCTCCATGTTGATTCCCGTCGCCTCGGCGACAAGGTGCGCGTGATCTAGGCTGTCCTGAGATGACGCCTTATACGGCATCCGAATCCCGTAGACGTTTTTCGGACCCAGCGCCGCCGCCAGTAGAAACGCGACCAGCGACGAATCGACGCCGCCGGAGACGCCCACCACCGCCTTGCTGAACCCTCGCCGCCGCACGATCTCATCCCGCAGAAACGCGATCAGCCACTCCGCAACCAGCGCCTCGTTGATGCGCAAGTTATCGTCCGCTTCGATGTCCAGCGGCTTCGCGCACATCACCGGCAGTCGGTTCATATCCCAAATCTCCTAACTTACGATATCGAGGTGCGGCTTGCGCGCGATCTGATCCAACTCCATCGTGATGTCGCCGAGCGCGCTTTCGAGGTCGGCCAGAAGTGGTGAGACCGCGCGGGCCGTGGCAACATCGTCCAGGTCCATTGTCGCGCGCAGCAGGCACTCGTCCAGCGCCGGACCCTGCACCAGGCAGTTGCCCCACGGATCGATAACGCGCGAAGATCCCGTGAACCCTTTTCCACCTTCAAATCCGACCAGCCCGGAATAGACCACCCAGACGTTGTGCTCGTCCGCGATCCCGGGCAGCAGCACGCCCCAGCGCGTAACGTTCCCAAGGTGCTGCCCGCCGAACTCGCGCCCCGGCGAGGCGCTGATCACATAGATCGTCTGCGCGCCCTTCAGCGCCGCCAGTGTCCCGGTTATCGAGTGCCACGCATCCTCGCAGATAATAACCGCCACCCTGCCGAACCGGGTATCGAACGCGTTCACCGTCCTCCCCCGCGACACAAACCGCTTCTCATCGAAGACGCCGTAAGTCGGAAGGAAAAACTTGCGGTGAACGTGATGAATACGAGCCATGGGACCTAACCCCCGGGTACCCTCTGGGTGCCCCTTCCCTAATTCGTTCGCTTCGCTCACAGGGAAGGGGGAGTCACTGGCGCCCTCCCGCCTCGGGAGGGGGTTGGAAGTGAGCGCATTAGCCCCCTCTCCGCTCCGGAGAGGGGGTTGGGGGTGAGGTTCCGCCGTCAAGGTGGCATACAGCGCGCTGTTGTAGTACCTGCCTTCGCCAAGCTCGTAGAAGCCCAGGCAGATGTCCAGCGCCGCGTCCGCCCGGTGTACGCGCTCGCGATAGAGCGTCAAGAGGTCGGAGAAAAGTTCGTCTTTGGTTTTGGCAACCTCCCTAACTCCGCCCTCCAGAAAGTAACCGGACAGCACGGTCTCAGGCAGCACCAGGACACCGGTTTCGGGAGCCTCGTCCTCTAACTGTTCGAACAGGTCCCCCACCCGCGCCAGGTTGGCCGAATAGTCGCCCTTGCGGGGCTTGATCTGCCCTACAGCCACGTTTATCTTCACGGTTCACGCCTCCAATCGAGAACGGCCAGGAATGCGAGTAGTTTACCTCAAGGCGGGTTAGGCAGTTGGCAATCGGCAGTTGGCAATCGTGATCATGCGATTCCACTGTTCGCCTGGCAACCGACTGTATGCATTTCCGACTGCCGATTGCCGATTGCCCAACCTGGTGATATACTCTCATCTACACTTCACCCCGCGAAACAATGTTGCAGGACTGCGGTCTTACAGATTGTGCAAAAAGGGTGGAATACGCCCCCTAACCCTCCACCCGCACGCGGGTACCCGGGGGAACCGACTCGCGTAATGCGCAACAACTCCCAAAAATTTGGGGGCTGGGGGGCGCGATTGAGAATGGCGTAATGCGCAACAACTCCCCCGAATTTGGGGCTGGGGGGCGCTTTTTGAACACTCTATTACTTCAACGATGACGATAAGTTCGCGAGGCAGGCAGGGAGCGCATTATGGGTTACAACGGGACGCGATGGCGCGGGGCGATATTGATTGTGGTTATAGGGCTGGCGATGGCTGCCGGACGGAGCGGGTCGGCGCAGAACACGACGCCTCGTCTCAACCTGTCGACCGCGGCCGGCGCGACCGAGCTTCCCGTCGGTCCTTGGGGATCGTACTCCACGCGCCATGCGGGGCCCTGCTACCTTGCCAGCCGGAAATTCGCTCCCCTCTTCGCGTTCCCCATAGTCGTGAGCCAGCAGCGGGACGAGGTTCTGCCGATCGGCAGCCGCGCCGTGGACGGCATAGTGAGACGGCTCCCCGAGCGCGTGACGCTTCTGCGCCGGGCGATCGGACTCGCTCCCTCCGATGCCGCACGGGACGCAGCCGGGAGCCCGGTCGTCGCGCGCATTATCGATGCCGACTCCTACGGCTACCTGACGACGGCGCGCGTTCTCTTCCCGGAAGCTGCGATCGTACAGGAGGTTGCGAAGCGGCGTGATTCCGCCGGCAAGCCGCTTCCTTCAGCCGATTGGCCCGCCGCTTCCGCTCAGGTCTCCTGGTCGGCTGCCTTTGCGGACAACGGCGCGGAAGGGCTTGTCGTCAGGGTTATGCTCTCGAACCCCGGTGCGGCGACGCAGAGTTTCTGCATCGACCTGCTGGGCGGGCTGGACCGGCCGGACCCCCTCTTTGCCGTCGCCGATCTCGCCATCGAGCCGGACTCGGAGGCCCGGGGAATTCCATACAAGCACAAAAAGATGGATGCCTGGATGGCGATTGCGGCCCAACAGGGCGACTTCGCGGGCCGCTGCTATGCAGTCTCAGGAAATCACTTCTCCTCCGGCGCTAACGCGTGCTCCAGAGACACCTCAGGCGCACCGATCCCCGCCACGACCGGGCAGGCGGCATGGGCGCTCAACCGCCTCAGCGGCATTGCCGTCGAGCCGGGCGAGACTCGAACCATCCTCCTCTCCATCGGGCTGGGCCGGGATTCGGACGGCGCGCTGACTTCGGCCAGAACGCTGCTCAGTGCGGCGGCGGACAGAAAAACCGCCGCAGGAAATACTACGGAGAGCATATTCGCGCTCGCGGAGAAAGCGCACGAGACGGCACGCTACAAATCCGGAAGCGCCACAATCGACGGACTGATGGCGCAATCTCTCACAAACATACCCTTTCACGACCTCCGGCGCGTAGGCGTCGCCAGCCGCGAGTCGACGGCCTACTATCAGCCGGGCGTAGGAGCGTGGATGGCGCTCGGCTGGGGAAGCAGCCGCCCGGACTGGTCCGCTGCGCAGCTCAACGCCTGGTTCGTCACGCAATCGCACCTGCCGACCGATATCAAGCGCGTGGTGTCGCCACCGCCCACCGACCTCTTCGTCCTGTGGGATTTGGTGCAGCGCACCCACGACAAGGATCTGCTGGAGCGGTTCTATCTCTTTGCCGTATGGCGCTATCGGCAGTTCCTTGAGGCGGGAAGAGAGCGCGCGGACGATTGGCTGTTTGCCTGGCCCGTGCCGAAGGACACAGCCGGAACGCCGCCAGTCCGCGACGGGCTGCCTCGCACCTCTCCGCCGACCATCACCGCTCCCGGCGAAAACGCCCAAATGACCGGAGCCGACTACGCGCCGGAGTATTCCGCCTACGTCATTCTGGGCGCGCGCCT
>JAYTEU010000750.1:0-4295 GCA_043734985.1 Chthonomonadaceae bacterium | reverse complement strand
TCTGTTCGGCAAGGGCCTTGTGGAGACGACGGAGGACTTTGGAATACAGGGCAGACCGCCCACCCATCCGGAACTGCTGGATTGGCTTGCGCGCGACTTCGTCCAGTCCGGTTGGGACGTGAAAGCGCTTATAAAGAAGATCGTGCGCTCCACCGTCTATCGGCAGGCTTCTGCGCTGCGCCCCGATCTTCGCGACCGTGACCCCCAGAACAACCTGCTGGCGCGCGGGCCAAGCCACCGGTTAAGCGCGGAGGCTATCCGCGATATGGCGCTTGCCGCATCGGGCCTGCTCGACGGCAAGATCGGAGGGCCACCAGTCAGTCCGTATCAGCCCGGGGACTTGTGGCGCGAAAGCAACAGCATGAGTCCGGCTTACCGACAGAGCGTGGGGGCGGACCTCTATCGGAGAAGCCTGTATACGGTCTGGAAACGGACCTCGCCGATGGCGGATATGGCGGCGTTCGACGTTGGCAGCCGGGAAGTGTGTACGGCCAGACGCCAGCCCACCAATACTCCGCTCCAGGCGCTCGTGCTGATGAACGATCCGCAGTTCGTGGAGGCAGCGCGCGTGATCGGCTCTCGCGCGATCAAGGACGGCGGGTCGACCCCGGCTGACCGCGCGCGGTGGGTGTTCCGACTTCTCGCGACCCGCGAGCCGACCGCGACCGAGACCACCGAGCTTGCAGCGCTCTATTCAAGTCAACTGGATCAGTTCGGAAAGGATCCGCAGGGGGCGCAGAAGCTCATTCATGTAGGCGACAGCAAACCGGACCCGGCGTTAGCGCCTGCCGAGCTTGCCGCGGCGACGATGCTCGCACAGACCGTGCTTAACCTCGACGCCGCCATTTGGGAACGATAACACGCTATAATGTTTGAAGCTTACGATGACGTTGGATTATGGACGATCATGTATCACGATTTTCGAACGATGAGGCACTTCGATGTTTGAGCCTCTTGGTTTAACGCGCCGCCACTTCCTATCCGGCGCTACTCTGGGCCTCGGCGCGCTCGGTCTATCGGAGCTGCTCGGCCCGGGATCGAGCGCTTCGGGCGCTCAGGCTGTACCACCATCCGGAGCGCGCCCAGGCGGGGCGGCGGTCGGAGGTCTGCCCGGAATTCCAAACCTCCCGGTTAAGGCGAAGCGTGTTATCTATTTGTTCCAGAGCGGCGGACCGGCTCAGCAGGATCTCTTCGATCACAAGCCGCTGCTGAACGAAAAATATGGCGAGCCTCTTCCGGATTTCGTTCGGCGCGGGCAAAGGCTGACAGGCATGAGCGCGAACCAGGCGGCGCTTCCCATGGCGGGCACGTCGTTTCGATTCGATCGCTACGGCAAGGGCGGAATCGAGCTTAGCGAACTCCTTCCGCACACCGCCAAGATCGCGGACGAGCTCTGCGTGGTCCGGTCCATGTGGACGGAGGCGATCAACCACGACCCGGCGATAACCTTCTTTCAGACCGGATCCCAGATCGCAGGTCGTCCCTCCATGGGTGCATGGGTTAGCTACGGCCTTGGCTCCACCAACGAGAACCTGCCCGCCTTCGTTGTGCTGGTGACCGCGGGCGGAGGCGACCAGCCGCTCTACTCCAGACTCTGGGGAAGCGGATTCCTGGATTCGAGGTTTCAGGGGGTACAGTTTCGTTCCGGTAAGGATCCGGTGCTCTATCTCAGCGATCCGGAGGGTGTTTCGACTCACGGCAGGCGCTCCATGCTCGACACGCTGCGCAAGCTAAATCAAGAGCAGTACACACGAGAGCTGGACCCGGAGATCGAGGCGCGGGTGGCGCAGTACGAGCTGGCCTACCGTATGCAGACCAGCGTACCCGAGGTGACGGACCTCTCGATGGAGCCGCAGAGCGTATTCGACCTCTATGGCGAGGACGCGCGCAAACCAGGGACGTTCGCGGCGAACTGCCTGCTGGCGCGGCGCCTGGCAGAGCGTGGAGTACGCTTCATACAGCTCTACCACCAGGGCTGGGACCACCATAGCGGTCTGCCGAGCGGCCTAAGGCAACAGTGCGGGAAGACCGACCAGGCAAGCGCGGCCCTCGTTACGGATCTGAAACAGCGCGGCCTGCTCTCCGACACCTTGGTGGTCTGGGGAGGCGAATTCGGACGGACCAGCTACTCTCAGGGCAAGCTGACAAGAGCCGATTACGGCCGCGACCACCACCCGCGATGTTTCAGCATCTGGATGGCGGGCGCGGGCATCAAGGGAGGCACAACCTACGGCCAAACGGACGCTTACGGATATAACATCGCCGACGCTTCGGGCAATCCGATCAACCCTACGAAGGACGTCTTGACGGCAGGAGCGGTTCACGTCCACGACCTACAGGCGACGATCCTGCGGCTCCTCGGCGTTGACCACCAGCGACTGACTTATCGCTTTCAGGGCCGAGATTTCCGATTGACGGATGTCCACGGGCACGTAATTCAAGACCTACTCGCCTAAACTCTATGCCTTCTAAATCAGTATCGGACGACGGTCTCCAACGGTATTAGGCATCGTAGATTTTGGGACGGCTTGTCGTGGGCTTGTTCGGTGCGCCTTTGTCCGGCTTTGCATCCTGGGGTTTCTGGCCAGGGAGACCATTGGAGCGAAGCTGCATGCGATCCCGAAACTCCTGGCTCCACTTCCGCATGCGATCCTGGAACGCCTTCATATCCGGAATGCCATCCGGACCGGTTTCGCCATCGAACTGGAAATCGAAGTTCGGGAAGTTGTCGAACTGCATGTTTCCGAAAACGTCCCTCTGTCGCTTCTGGGCCTCATCAATCTGTTTGCGGGCTTCCGGAGGCAGATTGCCGCTACCGTCTCCATTGAACTCGAATATCTGCGGCGGCCCGTCGCCATTCCTGAACTCGAACCGGTGACGGGATTGGCCGGAAACGCCGAGCTTTCCGCGCTTCTCCGCGATACGCCGATCGAGGTCCGCCCGCTGTTTCAGCAGGTCGTCCAGCTCCGCTTGCAGCTTCTGCCGGTCCGCCGTGTCCGGATTCTTCGAACCCTGGCCGACGGCCGGCGCGCCCGCGCCGTTGTTCTTATTGTCGTTTCCATTTTGCGCTCCGGCGACCATTGTGCCCCCAAAAAGGATCAGCCCGGCGACCGCCACCCCCGTCGTTACGAAAGTCACACGCCGCATTCTCATCGTACACTCCTTCGTTAAGCTAATCTGCCGATGCAAAAAGGCCCGGCTGCTACAGATACATCCAATTAGACGGATCGAAAGCAGCCGGGTTTACGGTTTATTTAGAGACGTTCTATCCAGCCGACCCTAAATTCCGCTGGTTATGCCGAAGAAATTATGAGCCCATACGTTTGGCCCGAGAGCCGGATTGTCAAATACATCCACGGCGTCGAATTCCACATTGCCCAGGGCGATATTGTAGGTAATGGAATTATTGCCCGATCCAAAGACAATTATGCCGATCTGATTGGTAAACGCAAGGTTTCCGGTGACGAAACAGTGATCTGAGAACTCGACCCTGATCCCGCTGCCTCCATCGATTCCAGGGAATCCAATGCCATTATTGAGCACCGTATTGTGCGAGGCTGTCACGTTCTGGCATCCGCTGAGATCGATCCCGATATTGTTGCGATATACCAGATTGTGGTCGATCGATGTCGGAGCCGGCAGAGAGATTCCGTCGCCGGCAACGCCGGCAAGAATTCCCACGCCGCATGCCGTCACCGTATTATCGTGGATACTGGCAGCGAAGAATGTATTAATGCCAACCCCGCAGTTCTTAATGGTCATGCCGTGCACGGAATTCCCGCCCGAGAAGAAATTGATGCCCCATTGGAACGGGTCACCGGTACCGATTATTGTGGCGCCGCTTTCGCCGGATATCTCGATATTGTACGTATTAATGACGGTAACCGATTCGTGGTACGTGCCCCCGCCGACTCGGATTTTGTCACCGGGATAAGCGTGATCCACCGCAGCCTGAATCGTAGGATAGTTCTGCGGCACGCTGATGGTGTTTGCGCTGCATGCTATGGTCGCAGCTAAGGCGAGCACACAGGCGAGAGAGATAGAGATAAGTTGACGCATGATAGTTCTCCTAACATAAGCCCGATTGCTTGCTCCGGTCATCAGGGCAGTCCAGCGACCAACGCCCCTTAGCCGAAACACATTACACACGGATTGGCCCTGAAACTGCCTGTGGTACAGGCAATCCGGCATTGTGCACAGTAACAGGCGGCCCCCAATCCCGGAACAATGAGACTGGACGATTCTAACCGCCCTCGAAAGGGCAAAGCGGCCGAGAGGCCGCGACGCAAAGCTAC
>JAYTEU010000749.1:0-2797 GCA_043734985.1 Chthonomonadaceae bacterium | reverse complement strand
CGACTCGCACGCGCGAGCCGAGTCGCGTCCTCTATGTCGGCGTCGCCGCTCTCGACGTCGGGCTGTACTGCTCCACGGATGGCGGTGAGAGCTGGGAGCCGGTTCCCGGGCAGCCCGCGGGCCTTCTGCCGCACCACGCCGTTTTGGATGGACAGGCGAATCTCTACGTCACCTATGGAAACGCGCCCGGACCGAACGGGATGACCGACGGAGCGGTCTGGAAGCTGGCCACGCGGACCGGGATATGGACCGACATCACGCCGGTCAAGCCGGGCAAACCTTCCGGGTTCGGCTATGCGGGACTGGCGATCGATCCGCGCCGGCCCGGTACGGTGATGGTCTCGACGATGGACCGCTGGAACCCGGGCGACGACGTTTTCCGCAGTTTGGACGGCGGCGCGCACTGGACGCCACTGCGCCCCCAGGCCGTTCTGGACCCGAAGCTTTCGCCCTGGGTGAAGTGGGGCGAAGGCGCGCCAAAGTTCGGCTGGTGGCTTGGCGCGCTGGCCATCGATCCGTTCGCCTCCGGCCACGTTATCTACGGGACCGGGGCGACTATTTGGGGCTCCCAGGATGTGACGGCCGCGGACACCGGAGGCGCTACGCACTGGTCCGTTCATGCCGCAGGACTGGAAGAGACCGCTGTACTCTGTATGGTCAGCCCGCCCGGGACCGCTACAGCGCCGACGGGAGCGCACCTGATCAGCGGCCTGGCGGATATCGGAGGCTTCCGGCACGACGATCTGTCGGTCGCTCCCGACACCATGTGGACCCGCCCGCAGATCGACAACACGGACTCTATCGACGTAGCTCCGGCGAATCCGGGTCTGATTGTTAAAGCGGGGCGCGGCAAGCAGGGGCAGAACGCCGCGCTCTCGACGGACGGGGGCAAGACCTGGGCTCCCCTGCCTTCAGAACCGGCGAACAGTCGCGGCGGCGGGTCGATTGCGATCTCGGCGGATGGCGAGACACTGGTCTGGGCGGCGACCGGAAGCAAGGTTTCGTACTCGCTTGACCATGGCCGGACCTGGACGGCATGCGCCGCGCCGTCCGGCCCTCGCCTCGGCGTCTTTTCCGATCGCGTGCGGTCCAGCACGTTCTACCTTCGTGACAGTGATAAACTTTTCGTCAGCCACGACCGAGGCGCGACGTTCGAGGCGGCGTTCGACCTCCCAACCGGAACGAAGCAGGTGCGAGCCACGCCCGGGCGCTCAGGCGACTTGTGGATCACGGCGGGCGGCGGCGGATTATATCGCCGGCTGGAATTTACGGGAAATCTGGTCAAAGTCGCCGGTGTCCAGGACGCGGGGAGCATTGGCTTCGGCGCGGCTGCGACCGGAAGCGCCTACCCCGCGCTCTACCTCACCTGCCAGACGCCCGAGGGCGAGTCCGGGGTCTATCGCTCCGACGATGTCGGCAAGTCCTGGATACGCCTGAACGACTTCCAGCACCAGTTCGGCTGGCCCGGCCAGATCGTCGAGGGCGACCCGCGCATCTATGGCCGCGTCTACCTCGGCACCAACGGCCGCGGCATCCTCTTCGGCGATCCCGTGGGACGACAATGACCAGGTCGCTCGACACGCACGGTTGGAGAAAGTGTGCATCATGGATATACTCAAGAGAATCGAGATCAAAGGCTACCGATCCATCAAGAGCGCCGAGATTGAGCTTGGCGCGCTGAATATTCTAATCGGAGCGAACGGCGCAGGCAAGAGCAATTTCGTGTCGTTCTTCAAGATGCTTAACGAACTGAGAGCTGACCGGCTACAGCAGTATATCGGTACATCGGGGCGAGCACAGGCGCTCCTACACTTTGGCCCCAAGGTAACTCTTCAGTTGGAAGGCCGGCTGGAATTCGAGGTGCACGGCAGGCGTAACGCAACGAATTGGTACAATATGCGGCTATTTCACGCATCTGGCGATACCCTCGTTTTTGCCGAAGAGACGCTCGGGTTCCAAGAGGCGGGCTTCCACACTCCCAAAATGACGCCTCTAGGTGCTGGACACCAGGAATCCCGTATCGGCGATGAGGCGAACAAGGGCGATCCAACGGCTAAGAGTATTCGGTTCCTTCTTGATCGGTGCCGCGCCTACCACTTTCACGATACGTCGCCTACAGCACGGGTACGGCAATACTGCTACATCAACGACAATGACTGGCTGATGCCGGACGCGGGCAACCTGGCGGCGATGTTATTCGCGTACCTGCAAACGGCGACCGTCGTGTACAATCGCATCATCTCGACAATCAGAAAGATCATGCCGGAGTTCGATGACTTCGAGCTAGCACCGAGTCGCCTGAATGCGAACGACATCATGCTGAATTGGCGGAAGGTTGGAAGCGACTACCTGTTCGGGCCACACCAGATTTCAGACGGATCGCTGCGCGCCATGGCCATCTGTACTCTTTTCCTTCAACCGGAAGCCAATCTACCCAAAGTCATTGTCCTTGATGAACCGGAATTGGGGCTTCATCCGCACGCCCTGGCGATTGTTGCGGGATTGATTCGCGCGGCATCGACTAGAACTCAGGTTATTGCTGCCACTCAGTCACAGAGCTTATTGGACTTCTTCGAGCTTTCAGAGATCATCACGGTAGAAACCCACGAAGGCCAGTCTGTCTTTCACAGGCTGGAACCGGACGTCCTTAGAGATTGGTTGGAGGACTACTCTATTGGCGAATTGTGGCGGCGGAACGTCCTCGGCGGAGGGCCTCTGCCGTGAAGCAGTTGATTGTCTTCTGCGAAGGGCAGACGGAGCAAGGATTCTGTGTCCAGGTCTTGCGGCCACACCTCTT
>JAYTEU010000748.1:0-6956 GCA_043734985.1 Chthonomonadaceae bacterium | reverse complement strand
CGAGGCCGCTGCTGTCAAACGGCTCAACCAATACTTCCCGCGCGTTCGGCGCCGTTACGCGAAATGTGACGCGCAGGTCGCTCAGAATTCGGGGAAACGCTTGGCCGGGTACATTGGAGGGCGCCGGGTGACCGTCCGGTTCCCTATAAGGCGGCGGCGCCTGCCCGGCAGCCACAACGGCAAGCGCGACCAGCATTGGGAGCGAAAGCATAAGGGTGAACTGTCCCATGGAAGGATAACCTCGATTTTCTGTGATTGCCTGCTGGCAGCGCTCGCGCCGGACGTGGGTCACGAATTACTTCTAAAGAAGAAAGGAGCCTGAGAAATGTACTCTCAGGCTCCTTGAGACGAGACCGCTCCTTGGTAGTTTAATCCCTATACGTACTTAGTCCGGCCTGGTACTGCCATAGGGGCAATCGGCAGCTTTGCGTTCCAGTCCAGGTGGTCCGGGAAAAGGTTCTCCTGAGACTTGAGCATCTGGTCCCAGGTGATCTCCTCGCCCGTGTACGCGGCCATTCGGCCCATCAATCCAACCAGAGTGCTTCGCCACATACGCTCGGAATTGTCGAGTGGCGCGCCTTTGCGGATCGAGGCGAATAGCTCGTCGTGCTCCTGTTGGTACATCCGGTTAGGGCCGTCGAACTTCTCCACGGTGTCGCCGTGAATCTGAAGAGTGTTCCAACCCTTGATGAACGCGTGGCCTTTCGAGCCGACGATGTAGTCGGAGTTATCGTTGTACTGGCTGGGAATCTGGCGCTGGGCCATCGTTGCGCGCACGCCGTCGGGCCACTCGTAGAACACGTCGATGTGGTCGAATATGTTGCCCTCGCCGTTTGGCAGGTCGCGACCACCGGTTGCAACGCATCGCAGCGGGGGCACGTCCTTCATCGCCCACAGGATCTTATCCACGCTGTGGCACGCCTGCTCGATCAGGCCGTCGCCGCAGAGCCAGACGAAATTGTACCAATTCCGGATCTGCCACTCCGTATCGCTCACTCCTGCAGGCCGGGATTCGGCGGGCGGCATGGGCTTCACCGGCCCGGTAAGATAGGTCGCCTGGACATGTCTGACCGACCCGATCGCGCCTTCGTGAATCCTCTTAAAGAAGGCGCGCCTTGGATTGTCATAGCGCCAGCAGAAGCCCGCCACAAAGGCCAGCTTCTTCGCTGCCGCCATCTTTGCGGCTTGGTAGGCTGCCCGCACGCCTGCCGCATCGGTACCCATCGGCTTCTCGGCGAAAATATGCTTGCCCGCTTCGACCGCCGCCTTAATGTGCTGTGGCCGGAAGCCTGGAGGGGTGGTAAGCAGCACGACGTCGACATTGGTGTCGAGCACGCGCTTGTAATTGTCCAGGCCGATAAAGCACTTTTCGGCCGCTACCTCCACTTTGGAACCGACCGATTCGGCCTTCAGGTTCGCGATGCTGCTGTCGATATGGTCCTTGAAGACGTCGCCCATGGCGGTGAGGACGCAACCTGGGTCCGCGTTCAGCGCTTGTGCCGCCGCGCCCGTGCCGCGTCCGCCGCATCCGATCAGAGCCACGCGCAGCTTGCCCGTGCCCTGTGCAAATGCGTAGTTCCCGGTAGCCATCAAAGCCGCTCCGGCAGTGGTGGTGGTCTTGATAAAGTCGCGCCGAGACGATGCGCCGCCGCCAGTATCTGTTTTCGTCATGGATTTCCTTTCGATGTCAATCGATCAAAGTCAACCGAACCGCATTATGGTTCGCGAACGACTCGGAAGCCGCAGAAAAAGCCGTCTGAGAGCCACCAGCGGCTCTTCGGAAGCTGCGGGTCGGTAGCCTGCCAATCAGGCGTCTGACGCCTCTTGATACTGGACGTCAGGTCGGACAGTTTGTCTTTGAAGTTCGGGCCGCAGAGTATCGGCTTGCCGTCCGCGTCCGTCGCCCATTCACCGGTGTTGCCCAGCATATCGTAGAGCTTCCATGCATTCGGCTGCTTTTTTGCCACCAACTGCGTCTTGCCGTCCGAGTTCTCGGCAAACCAGGTACTCGCCATCGCCTGCGCCTTGGTCAGTTTCCCGCCCGTCGCCGAGCCGGCTCTGCACGCATACTCCCACTCTGCATCCGTGGGAAGCCTGTACTTCTTTCCGGTCGCCGACGAGAGCCAGCGGCAGAACATTGTCGCCGAGAGGAAGCTCACGTTGATCGCCGGAAATCCGTGGTGCCCCCATCCAAGATCCGGCAGGATATAGGACTTGCTGGGCCGCGCGATGGCGTCCGCCGCGAACTTCGTCTGGTCGTACGGGATAGAGGAAGGTCCGCTCGCAATGAACGCATCGAACGCCTCCCAGGTCGTCTCCGTATTGGCGAGCCAAAAGGGCTTTACGGACGTACTTTTTCCCGCGACGGTTAGTGAACCTGCGGGAATCTCAACCATCTGGAGCTTGACAACGGAGCCCGGCAGCGTATCGGCCTCCGTCGGCAGGGCGATAGTGGGAACGGGTTTGGCTGCCGGCGGCTTTACGGCCTTCGTTTTTGGAGACGTCTTAGCGCCCTTCTTAACCGTTTGTTTCTTCTGCGCCGATGTTACACCGGGTAGAATAAGACAAGCCATTGCAGTCAGCGCAACCACAGTCAGTCCACGTCGCGCCAGTGAGAAACCGATGCCTATCTTCACCTGTGCAAAGCACCTTTCCTTAAAAATATCCATGCTGGTAATCATCGCTGTCGCCGTGCTGGGTAGTGCCGCGGCCTCGATCCGTCGTTTCCGTCCGGTCCAGCCAGGTTCCGGCGTCGCGCCCCATTCACTCTGTACGACCGAGAAAGTGGACGATCCTGTTCGGGAACCTTCACGCCATCGCGAAACCCTCTATTCAGCGCCCGCACAATCTCGCTATGAGTATACCGAATATCACATGGGTGTAGATGTTCGGATCGTGGCTTATGCGAATGAAAAGGCCTTGGCCGAACGCGCCTGTGCCGCCGCTTTCGAGCGCTTTGCCGAACTCGATACCATCATGAGCGACTATCGCGATACGAGCGAGCTCATGCGCCTTTGCGCGCACGCGGGCGGTCCTGCTGTCACGGTCAGCCGCGATCTGATTATCGTGCTGCAGCGCTCCCAGGAATTGGCGCGTCGCACCGGAGGAGCATTCGATGTGAGCTGCGGACCACTGGTTCGCCTTTGGCGCAAGGCCCGTAAGGCCGGAGTCTTGCCGCCGCAGTCGGAGATCGATAACGCTCGCTCCCGCGTGGGATGGACGTTTGTCGAACTCAACGCTCGCAAAAGAAGTATTCGGCTTCTCAAACCCGGAATGCAGTTGGACCTTGGCGCCATAGGTAAAGGGTATGCGGACGATTGCGCCCAGCAGGTGCTTAAGCGTTTCGGAGTTACCTGCGCCCTAGTAGAAGCCGGCGGCGATATTGTAGTCAGTGGCGCGCCGCCGGGGGAAGCGGGATGGAAGATCCAGGTTCCCAACGCCGGAAATGACAAGGAGCCGCCGATGCGGTTCGCCAATGCCGCAATTTCCACGTCCGGCGACCTGGAGCAGTCCACCGTGATCGAAGGCCGCCGGTATTCGCACATCGTCGATCCACGTACCGGCCGGCCGCTTACCGATAGGATTCAGATAACCGTAGTTGCGTGTGACGGGTTGACTTCGGACGGGCTCTCGACGGCGATAAGTGTCGTGGGGCCTGAGAAGGGAAGGGCGCTCGCCAGGAGCTATCCGGGCGCAACGATCTACGTGCGTTATGCCGACGGCGATCCGCACGCGGGGCAGCCGGGCCGTTTCTTCAGACCCTGATCGGCGTATCGCCCCTAAAATCGCGGCATCAGGTGTTCGTCAGTCGCGCTGCGTCCGTTGCCGGCGCTCCCGGGCCACCGGCCTACGACATCAACACCATCAAGTTTTGCAGAGAGCGTTACGTAAGGGACGCGAGCACGCCGTGAACGTATCCGACGGACTCAGCGAGTCCGGGCAGGGGGTCTGCGCCATCCTTCTCGTACTCAAATCCGACGTGATGCTTATATCCGATTTTTATCAGGTTCTTACAGACCGCTTTAAGATTTAGCACGCCGCGTCCGCACTCCAGCGGCGATCCCTTCGGCGTGACGTTCTTGACATCCTTGAAGTGAATATCGTAGAGGCGCTCGCGGCACTTCAGAATTGCTTCCGCCGGTTCCGCGCCCGCGCGTGCGGAGTGGCCGATATCTATGCACAGGCCCACGCGCTTGTCGAACGGCTGCACAGCGGTCCAGACATCGTAAGGCGAGGGGAACAGTTTGTCTTCGGGGCCATGGTTGTGAATGGCGATCAGGATATCGAACTCCTTGACCATCTTATCCAGAATTGGCAATGCGGAGGCAGGCGGCGCGCAGACGATCGCCTTGAGACCGAGATCGCGGGCATACTCGAACGCCTGGCGTATGTTCGCCTCATCGTCCTTCATTCCCACATTTCCGCAGCTCAATGGCGTAATTCCCGCATCCAGGAACTTCTGGACGACCGCCTTGCGCTCGTCAATCGTCGTCTTAAACGGACAATGCACGTCTTTGATCGAGACGTAGTGGAGTCCGACGCGCTGAATTGCTTTGATCGCCACTTCGAGCGGAAACTGCCGCATGGTGTACGAGGCCACGCCGACCTTGAGGCCGTGCCACGAGTCGGCAGGTTTGGCGGTCTCGTCCTGCGCGGCGCTTGCGGCGACGCTCGGAGCCAATGCCAGCGCGGAAGCCCCGACTCCTAGTAGCTGCCGTCGGTTCAATCTCTGCATATCTACTCCTTTATTGGCCTTTGAGGGCCGCTGTTTCCGGTACCGTTTCCAACAGTTTACCCTGTACGGCGAATGTGCGGCAATAATTGTCTACCCGTTCGCACTACCGGAACCGGACTAATTAGGGTGTTTTGGGTGAGGGATTGACAAGGTGGAGCGCTGAATGATACCTGTCGTTGTCACCAACGCAGGAGTTTGCATCGGGGAGCGCGAACATTGTCAGGCAAGCGCGAACCCCGTTTGGGCGAGAGCACGTTCAGGTTTCAGCAGCAGCCGCGCCTGAATTAACTCTAACTATGACGCGGATCGGTTGCCTGCGCGTGCTCCAGCCGCGCGTAAATCATTGGTAAGTTATTGCTCCCACGGGATCGAATGGACCTACAATCTCTCCATCTGCGCCTTTCCGACTTAAACGAGCTTGTTTCCGAAGTTTTCGAGCAGGCCTTTCCGGGTCCGTACTGGGTGATTGCTGAGGTCGCTTCGGTGACGCATGCCCCGGCCGGCCACACTTACCTGGAGCTAGTCGAGAAGCGTGGCAATGAAATCGTGGCACAGTCCCGCGCACAAGTGTGGAGCTCTCGTCGCGAGGCCGTTTCGCGTTTCGAGCGCGCGACTCACAGTAAGCTGGAGCGGGGTATGCAGCTTCTTCTCCTGGCGCAGCCGACGTTCCATAAGCGGTATGGTTACAGCCTCGAAATCCGTGATATTGACGCTAACTACACCCTCGGCGATATGGCGCGCCGGCGGCAGGATGTCCTGGACCGCCTCACGGACGATGAGTTGATCGATCGCAACCGCGAGCTGCCGCTATCTCCCGTACCGCAGCGAATTGCGGTTATCTCTTCGAAGACCGCGGCGGGATGGGAGGATTTCAGTCGTCGCCTGGCAGACAATTCGGAAGGATACGTCTTTGTCACAACTCTTTTCCCGGCGCTGATGCAGGGAAACGAGGCGGAACGCTCGATTCTTGCGGCAATGGCTCAGATAATACGGGCGAAGCAGTCGTTCGATTGCGTGGCGATTTTGCGCGGGGGCGGAGGAACCGTCGAACTGTCCTGTTTCGACAGCCTGGAGATGGGACGCGCGATCGCCAGATCACCGCTGCCGGTGATCTGCGGTATAGGCCACGATAGGGACTCGAGCGTGTGCGACCTGGTTTCCTACCACGCCGCGCCCACTCCGACGGCGGCAGCCGAGTTCCTGATCGCCCGCGTTCGGAACTTTGAGACACAACTGGACTCGATCGAGGGCGCCGTGGTACGATGTGCGCGCGCTATCCTGGCCCGTGAGACCGGACTGCTTCAGTCGGCTGTTTATCGCGCGATCACGACCGCGCAAACCAGAATCCGGATGGAAACGGAGGAGATACATGGACTTTCACGGCGCGGGAGTTACGCCGTGCGGACAGCCGTCGCCCAGCGAACTAGCGAGCTGAAAGGATTAGAGGCTCGCGTGGAACTGCTTCCGCGAATTCAATTGCGAGAGTCGGCAATCCAGCTAGCGCATCTGGAGCACGGCGTCAATTTGGAATCGAAGAGGTTAATAGAGCGCGCCAACGCCGAGCTTAACCAGTGGGAGCGCGACGTTCGCGCCAGGGATCCCGCCGAGGTTCTGCGCAGGGGTTACAGTATCACGCGAGCGAACGGTCGGATGGTTCGGGACGCAGCTAGACTTAAGAAGGGTACGCTCATCGAGACAACGCTCCATAGGGGCAAGGTTGCGAGTACCGTGGAGGAAGTGAAGGTGAACGATTGAGCAGGAAGGCGACGGATACTTACACGGCTTCCGTTACGCGATTGAAGGCGCTTGTAGGCAAGCTTGAGAACGCGCAGGTCGACGTCGACGAGCTCGAGGCGGTCGTCAGGGAGTCGGTCGATCTGGTGACCGTGTGTCGGGCGCGCCTACGAGCGACGCAAACGTCGGTGGATACACTCCTCGCTGGTCTTCAGGACGATGCGGCGGAACCCACACCGTTGCCGGCATCGGCCGGACCGCCTCCGGCGTCGATTTCCGTATCGCCAACGGTAGTAACCGTTGCCGCGCCCGTGTCCCGACTTGCGCCTATTCATGCGCCGGCCAAGGAGGCTGCCCCGTCGCTCGCAACGGACGACGACTACGATCCGTTCGTGGAGGATTGATGGAAATAGTGGCCAAATGGCCCAATCGGTGACCACGGCACTCCGCGTTTCGTAACAACGGCAATTTGACGAACCGGCAAATC
>JAYTEU010000747.1:0-5156 GCA_043734985.1 Chthonomonadaceae bacterium | reverse complement strand
CTTTACGCTCCATCAAGCAAGCAGCTCGGCGATCGGCGTTCCATCGTAGTTGATCTTGATCGGTCGCTCCTGTGGTGACATGTATTCCTTTTCACCGTTTACGCCGGCCGCCTTGTAGATTGTGGCGGCAACATCTTCCACGCGGAGTGGTCGGTCCTTGGGATACTCCGCCGTCGCATTGGAGGACCCGACAACCATTCCGGTCTTCACGCCACCTCCGCCCATGCAAACGCTGATGGCGCCGGGCCAGTGGTCGCGGCCCGCCGCGCCGTTGATCTTCGGCGTGCGCCCGAACTCGCCCATCCAGACCACGAGCGTGGTATCGAGGAGGCCGCGCTGTTTCAGGTCCGAGAGCAAGGCGGCGTAGCCCGTGTCGAGTGGCGGAAGCAGACCGCCCTTAAGCGCGTTGAAATTATCGGTATGCGTGTCCCAGCCATTGAAGTTGATGGAAACGCACCGGACGCCCGCCTCGACCAGCCTGCGCGCCAGGAGGCAGGACTGCCCAAAATTGTGGCGTCCGTATTCGTCGCGGACCTTGTCGGTCTCCTCTTTGAGGTTGAATGCCTTTTTGGCGACCGGCGAAGTTACCAGGCTGTAGGCGCGCTGGTAGAACTCATCCATGGTCTGCGAGCTCTTGCTCGCTGTCTCTTTGTCGTGCTGCCAGCGGTCCAGGGAATCCCGCAATAGATGACGGCGGTCCATCCGAATAGTGTCCACTCCCGGCGGTGGAGCAACATCCTGCACGCTGAACTGCGCGTTGTTCGGGTCGCCATTAATAATGAACGGGTTGTAGACAGCGCCCATATAGCCGCCGCCGCCGTGCATGTTGGGCATGTTGCCAAACATCGTATAGGGCGGCATTGCGTTCTGGAAGCCTTTTTCCCGAGCGATAACGGAGCCGTAGCCGGGGCATTCGATGGCCGGGTTGAAGGGATACCCCGTCAGAAGATAGTGCGTCGCCGTTTCGTGGGTTCCATCCGGAGACGTTACGGAACGGATGATCGAGAACTTGTCCATCTGCTTGGCGAGTTTCGGAAGATGCTCGCTCAACTGGATGCCGGATACTTTGGTAGGAATGGCCTTGAACGGACCGCGAATCTCCTGGGTGGCTTCGGGCTTAGGATCGAAGGTATCGATATGGCTCGGCCCGCCCCCCATCCACAAAAGAATAATTGCGATGTCACGCTTTGCGGATGCCTGGTTTGTCAGGGCCGGCGCAGTTTGAGCGTTGGCGCGCAGTAGCCCCGGCAAGCTAAGCCCAAGGGCTGACAATCCCCCCACGCGCAGAAAATCACGGCGGGATATTCCGTCGCAATCGGTATGGCTGCCCATCTCTATATCCAGCATCCTCGTCTCCTGTCACATTCGTAACGAATAGCTCGCACTCTTTACATTGTCAGTGGTTAAGCAGGAACTCCTTGCTATTCAGCAAGGTCAGAAGCACATCCTCGAAGACGGGTTTCCTGTCGCGCGGTGGTGAAAATGCAAGCGCTCCCAGGACCATGTTTCGCTCAAATGCGCGAGGCGCACGACCGAGCGTAGCAAGGTAAAGCTCGTTCAGAATTGCATCGTCCGACTTCTTTGCGGCGATCAGCCCCGCGATCCGCCCTTTGTCGCTGCTCACCTTGGAATTCAGCATCGGACTGTTCATTAAGCGCAGGGTTTGCGATAGGTTCGGCTCCGAATAGCGCTCGCATTCGCACGCAATCACACGCTGGGGCCTGCCGAATGTGTCCAGGAAATCGTTGGCTACCGGGTCGGGCAGCTGGATCGCGCGGGTTCCCAGCGGTAGATCATTGAACTTCTCGTGCGTTCCGCAGGCATAGTCGATTGCGTCGAGCAGAGTCTCCGCAGGTAGCTGCTTCATGTAATAGTGGGTAAAGAACAGCTCATCCTTGCGGTTCCGGAACGTCGTGTCTGAACTACGCTGATAGGTCTTGGAGGTACAGACAAGCCGCAGCAGATGCTTCAGATCGAATTTGTGGCTGACAAGCTCATCCGCCAGGTAATCGAGCAGCTCGGGATTGGTCGGAGGATTGGTCACGCGCTGATCGTCGATGGGGTTCACGATTCCCTTGCCGAACAAATAGCCCCAATAACGGTTTGCAAGATTCCTCGAAAAGAGGCGGTTATCGCCTGCGGAGATCCAGTCCGCAAGCGCCAGTCTTCGGTCTCCCCCCAAATCCGGGTCCGGTGGCTTCGCACCCGCGGGCAGCGCGGCGACGACGGCTCCAAGCGGCGTTGGGCGCATTAGGGCTCCCGTCTTCGGGTGATAGACTTCCCCACCGTCCTGAACCTTCACAACGGTCTCGTTGCCGAACAGGCCGAAATCGCCGCTGCCCTTCTGGCCGACGCGCACGAAAAAGGCGGCGAACTGGTAGTAATCCGCCTGACTCCACTTCTCAAAGGGGTGATGGTGGCATCGAGCGCACTGAAGACGCACTCCCAGAAAAACCTGGCTGGTCGTCTCGGCAAGATCCTGCGGGTTTCCCGCAACGCGATAGTAGTTTGCAGGTCCGTTGGTAAATGTGCTGCCCTGCCCCAGCAACAGTTCATGGACGAACTGATCTGCTGGACGATCGTTCTGAATTTGTGTGTGTATCCAGTTGGTGAAGCTCCACATCCCCTTCGGCGTCAAGTTCGCCCGGTTGCTGCGGAGCAGGTCGCCCCACTTCAGCGTCCAGAAATCCGCGTATTCGGGCCGAGCGAGAAGTGAATCGACGAGTTTCGCTCGCTTGTCCGGGGCAGCGTCACGAACGAACTTCTCGATCTCCTGGGCTGTGGGAGCCGTGCCGATCAGGTCGAAGCCCACACGTCGAATGAACGTCGCATCGTCGCATACGGAAGATGGAACAAGCCCGAGCTGCCGCTGTTTCCTGGCAACCAATCCATCAATGGACCGCACAGGCTGTGCCTGTATGCGCGCGCTCTGCGACGTTTCCGCCGGAGTCAACGGCGCAAACGGCACGATAACCGTGCTTACCGTCGCCTGGCCGGAAAACCGCGCCATAATCGCAGTTTGCCCTTTGCCCACCGCAGTCACTATCCCGCCCGGTGTACAGGCAGCGATCGCATCGTTGAGCGTGTTCAAGCGAGTCCAGCGCGTGACATCGCGGGACGAGCCGTCACTATAGAATGCGCGCACTGTCAGCGCTGTGTTCTCACCCTGGACGGCCAGAATGCGTTCTTTCGGCAACACTTCTATACGAGTAATCGTCGGATCGGCTGCATTCGGACCGTGCGCGCCCTCCGACAGCCATTTGTACAGGCGAACGAAGTCCACGCTGCCCTTTTCAAGCCTTCGGCCGCCGCCATGCGGGAGTTGAAGACCGGCTTTCAGCAGCACTAGGCTCTGCGCGGGGTCTGCCAGGGAGATCCGCCGCCCTCGCGCCTGCTTCACAATATTAGTGTAATCTAGATCGGGATCGAAAGCCGCAAGCGAGAGCTTAAAGCCCCCCTTGCCATATTGCGCGCCATGGCAGGAGCCCTGGTTGCATCCATATCGGGTAAGGAGCGGCTCGACTTCGTTGTTGAAACTTACGGGAGTTGACGGTATTGCGCGAGGTGGTTTGGAGACATTGACGGCTGGACGTGGCGAAGAGCCGATATGCGCGCCCTTACCTGGCTGCTGATCCGCGAGGGCAAGGCCACACCAGGCCAACATAGTCGACAATATACAAGTAAAGCGGAGCGCTTCGAGCGAGCAGTTCTGCATCGCCAACTCCTCCGTCGCACCCCATCGTACGAGAGCGCGTGCCATGTTCAGAGTATCCTTGCGACAAGAAAGTACACAATCCATTAACGATGCTGATTGAGACAAGCCGAGTCCCGCAAAGTTGCGATTCAGGTCAAATTACTCATGGTGTACGGGGAAATATTCGCCTGCTGGTATCATTATACGGCATAAAGCACAATTTCTGAAGGAGGACACCCTTGGTCGACAGTCCCATTTTCGCTCCTGATATCGCCGTGTTCTCAAGCCCCAGCGCCATCGCAGTGGACGCCGCTCACCGGTGGACCTCACTAAGCGCCGCGGCGATTGGCGCGGGACGGCCGTTCACCGTTGCGCTCGCAGGGGGCCGCACGCCTGAAACGCTCTACAGGCTCCTCGCCACACCCTCCTTTCGAGACGCCGTTCAATGGAAAAATACTCACCTGTTCTTCGGCGACGAAAGGTGCGTACCGCTGGACTCCGAGTTCAACAACTATCGCATGGCGCACGAGTCGCTCATCGGTCCGCTGGGCCTCCCGGCCTCCAACTGCCACAGGATCCCGGCCGAGCAGACCGATCCCGAACAGGCTGCCGCCGACTACGCAGCGGAGTTAGCGGAATTTTTCGGGTCTGCGTCGATTCCAAGATTCGATCTAATCCTGTTAGGAATGGGCTCCGATGGACATTGCGCTTCACTCTTTCCCGGTTCGGCCGCGCTGGAAGAGCGCTCGAAGTGGGTGGTCCAAAACGAGCCGGGACTCAAGCCGTTCGTTCCGCGTGTTACCTTGACATTCCCGATCATCAACAATGCCGCGAACGTGCTATTCCTTGTCGCCGGTGACGACAAGGCCACGACTGCCGCCGAAGTGCTGCAGGGTCCCGTCGATTCGCACAGGCTTCCCTCTCAATCCGTTCGACCGACAAATGGCACTCTCACCTGGCTGATGGACCGCGCCGCGGCACGCCTCCTGGGCCTGTGACGCGGCGTATCTCCTCAATCCTGTCGCCCTGTTGAATACGGTCCATTACATCCAGGCCCTTGATGAAACTGCCGAACACGGTGTATTGTCGGCCCAATCGGTGAATGGCGGTGTGATATACTAAAGATTACCTTCCTTACGAGAAAGTGAATCCAACAAATGCTAGCGCGGCGTATTATTCCTTGCCTCGACGTTAAGGCGGGGCGCGTAGTTAAAGGCGTGAATTTCCTGAACCTGCGCGATGCCGGCGATCCTGCGGAACTGGCGGCTCGCTACGATGCCATGGGCGCGGACGAGCTCGTGTTCCTGGATATTACGGCCAGCTATGAGCATAGAGATGTAATCGTCGAAATCGCCTCCCGTGTTGCGGAGCAGGTCTTTATTCCGTTCACGGTCGGCGGCGGCATTCGGTCAGCAGAGGACTTCCGTAAGATCCTGCGCGCGGGCGCGGATAAGGTTGCGGT
>JAYTEU010000746.1:0-3054 GCA_043734985.1 Chthonomonadaceae bacterium | reverse complement strand
CCGACCTCGCGAACCCGGTCGAGTCTCCGCGCTCCGAGCACGAGATCGAATCCAGCGTCGTGCAGCGCTTTCGCCGTCGCCGCCCCGATCCCACTGCTCGCCCCCGTCACCACCGCAACACGCTTCTCCGCCACTTTAGCTTACCCCCTGACAGAATCTTATCCGCGCGGCCTTTAGAGTTCCGAGGCGAGCTGCGTCATGGTGACGAAGCGGGCGCCGTGTTTCTGAAGGTAATCGATCACGTGGCGGAGGTTGTCTCCGTTGTCCTGGCAGTCGCAGAGCGCCAGGCTCAGGACCGAGGTCTCCTTAAGCTGGGCGTCGATGATCGGTTTGATCTTGTCGAAGCCCTCGTCGAGGTATCCACGCGCGCCCGCCAAGTTCGCGACAGGCGCGATCAGGAGCTTCGCGTCTCCGGATTGATGCACGTGCCCGTACGACGGATGGTAGGGCGCATTCGGCGAGCCGAGGGGACGGCCCGCACTGGAGCCCGGGGTCGAGTCGATAATAATGCCGATGTCCTCCAAGGCTTTGAGGTCGTCGGCTTCAAGGTCGCCATTAGCGGCGCGAAATGCGGTAGGCTTGATCGAGAACTGTTTCAGCACATCCTTCCCGATGCGGATGAGGTCGCCTCGCGCGACCGTGTTGCCGGTGGAGGCGTCGAAGGTGAGGTGCAGCCCGATCTCGTGCCACGACGGGATTCTGTGCAGATACTCGTTGTGGTAGAGCTTCACGTTCGACAGTGGATCGTGTTCCGCGACGCCGATCAGCCAGGTGAGCGGCACGCGGTACTGCTCACTCGCAGCTACGATCTCTTTGACGTAGCATTTGCCCTGCGACGCGCAGACACAATCCACGCTAATGGCAATAGTGGGTTTGGTCATAGGTTAATTCCCTCCCTCTCCGTTCAGTCGATTACCGTTTCCCATCGCATTCTTACAATCTGAGTTACGGGCCGTTTCTCCAGTTCGCTCCGAGACTCCTCCCAGTTGAAAAAGTATTTTTGCACTCCGCGCGTTAGAACGCCGGTCAGCGAACAGGCGGGCGAAAACGCGGTTACACCCGTCGGTCGCTGCCATTTGGTGTCGGAATCGCGAGGCAATCTGGGGTAAACTTGGCACCAACATGGCCGACGAAGAGACAATCAGACAACTGCCCTACGGGGACCCGCGAACTACAGGGATGCTGTTCGCGGAGGAGCGCCAGCGCGCGATCGTGGAGCACCTTCGGCAGCGCGGAAAGTTAACAGTCGAGGCGATGACCGTAGTCTTTGGAGTGTCGCCGCCTACTATCCGCGCCGATCTGTCGCGCCTTGAGGAGCGTGGCCTGCTTCGGCGCACCCACGGCGGCGCGATCGCGGTCGGCAACACGCTCTACGAGCCTCCCTACGCGGAACGCGCCGTGCTGCGCCGCCTTGAAAAGCGGGCCATTGCCGAGGCCGCCGCGGGTCTGGTTCAGGACGGCGAGACGGTGCTGCTCGATGCGGGAACGACCTGCCATGAGATAGCGCTCCTGCTCAAGGCGTTTCGCAGGCTCACCGTGGTGACGAACTCCCTGGCCTCGGCGAATGCGCTTGCCGAGAACGACGGACTAGAGGTGGTGCTCATTGGGGGCACGCTGCAGCCGCGCCGCAAGGCAACGCTCGGCGCGCTCGCGGCGCGGTTTCTGGAGCCGATCCAGTGCGACCGCGCGTTTGTCGGCGTCAGCGGCGTTCACCCCACGGCGGGGCTTACGGTCGTCGATTTCGATGCGGCGCAGATCAAGCGCGTAATGCTGGAGAGAGGCAAACAGGCGGTGGTGGTCGCCGACTGCAGCAAGATCGGCCAGGCCTCTTTCGCCTGTATCGGCGCGCTGAGCATGGCGCACCTGCTGATAACGGACGATGGCGCCTCTCTCGATGACAGGGCGGCACTGGAGACGGCGGGCATCCACGTTCTGGTTGCGCCGTGCTGAACTACCCCCCGACCAGTCCAATACGCCAAACTCACGGCGCCTGCGTAGTCGAGATGGCTTTACGCTGTCTTATCCATGGCTCCGTGGCACTCAACTCTAGTCGCCGACCCCTGCGCTTCTAAGTGCCTATCTTTACTCTTTGAACTCTACTTTGAACTCTACAAAGAAAGATGAGGCATGTTACAATGTGGCTGGAAGGGAACCCAATCCCAGCAAGTTTCATCGAGTGCTTGCGCGGGTACGCTGGTCGCCCATGGAGATGAGCCGCCTGTTGCTGGGGTTGCTGGTGCTCTCGAAGAAGACCTGCCGGCGGCTGGGGAAGATCCACCGCATGGGATATGGTGGACCGTCTATTTGCTGGAGAAGGTGCGCGCCTGGTATCCCGAGCGGACGATCATCCTTGTAGGTGACGGAGGGTACGCCGCAGTCGAGCTGGTCGCCGCTTGTCAGCGCCTGAAGATGAAACCGGTATCGCGGTTGCGCACGGATGCCCAGTTGCATGCCTTTGCGGGAGAGCAACCTTCCTCCAAGCGCGGTCCCGGGTACCCTCTGGGTGGCGAAGAAGGGGGAGCGTGTGCGCTCTCTTGCGGCGGTGTTCGCCGACCCGAAGACGATCTGGTGTCGGAATGAAGTGGCCTGGTACGGTGGAAAGGTCAAGCAGTGTCGGTTACTGCGCGGGGACCTGTTCGTGATACACCCCAGGGCAGATCCCGGTACCTATACGCTGCGTGCTGGTGCGCTACGAGGAGGCCAACAAGCGTACGGGCTAAGTGACCGTTCATGCGGCAGCCTTCTTCTGTTCGGACGTCGAAGATACCACGCTGACCGCCGAAGCGATCGTCGGTTTCTATGTGAGCCGATGGAATATCGAAGTCACTTTCGAGGAGATACGGGCGCACCTCCCTGTGTGCGACACTGGAGCGGGTACCCGCTTGCGGGTGGGGCGATTGAACGTACAACGCCGTGTCTATTCGGGCTGTTCAGCCTGGTGGTGTTGATGGCGCAGCGTTTGCATCCGCAGACCTTGCCCCTACAAGAGAGTGGGTGGTACTCCAAGGAGGAAGCCACCTTTAGCGACGTCCTGGCAGCGGTTCGCGGGCACTT
>JAYTEU010000745.1:0-6127 GCA_043734985.1 Chthonomonadaceae bacterium | reverse complement strand
TCACGCCGCGCCCGACCGAAACGGAACCGGACAAAACGCCGAAGGCACCTGCCGGCGTCAGGAAGAAATAGAGACCTTTTGGAGATCAACACCGTCAATCTTGTGAAGCGCTACCGCGGCAAAGCGCGACCGGTTGTGAATGGAATCAGTTTGGATGTCAAGCAGAGCGAAGTCGTCGGGCTGCTGGGGCCGAACGGAGCCGGAAAGACCACGACGTTCTATATGATCGTGGGGCTGGTGAAGCCGAATGCCGGAACCGTCATGCTGGACAACGTCGATATCACCCGGCTTCCGATGTACAAGCGTGCCAGAGCGGGAATCAGCTATCTGCCGCAGGAGGCGTCCGTCTTCCGCAATCTTTCCGTTCAGGACAACCTCAAACTGGTCCTCCAACTGATGCCGCTATCGAACAAGGAGCGAACCGCGCGGTGCGACAGCCTGCTGGAGGATCTGCATATCACGCGCATTCGCCACAGCCTGGGCAAAGAGCTCTCCGGCGGCGAGCGCAGGCGCGTCGAAATCGCGCGCGCCCTTGCGACCGAGCCGAAATTCATCCTTCTGGACGAGCCCTTTACCGGCGTAGATCCCAAGGCGATCGAAGACATCGAGATCATCATCTATCGGCTTTCGAAGCGTGACAAGATCGGCATTCTGATCACGGACCATAACGTGGAGGCCATGCTTAGGATCACAGAGCGCGCCTATATCATCGCCGACGGCGAGAAGCGGTTCGAGGGCCCTTCAAGCCAACTGATGGATAACGCGGAAGCGCGTGAAGCCTACTTCGGCGAACATTATGGGCAGTCCCGCAACTTTGCACGTGAGGCTGCGGAGGCGGAGCTTCGGCGCATGTCCCACGCGTGGGATGTGGATACCGAACGTGAGGCCGACGCTAAATCGGACGAGAAGTCGGACGACCCGGGGCGCGGCAAGAAGAACAGGGAAGACTCGGACGGAGAGGCAGTCCAAAAATGAGAATACTCGATCGCCTGATCTGGACCGAGCTGTTCGGACCGTTTATCACCGGAATGTTTATGTTCCTGGCAATGGTCTTCGCCGCCGGCTCGCTGTTCCAGGCCGCGGACTGGCTTGTGCAGGGAATCCCGCCAATTCAGGTCGCGAAGCTCGTCCTTTACGGCCTGCCGAGCGTTATCACGCAGACGTTCCCGATGGCGATGCTGCTATCCGGCCTGCTCGGCTTCGGCCAGCTTTCGTCCAACCGGGAGGCGGTCGCTCTCTTCGCAGCCGGCACGAATTTCATGCGCATGTCCCGCGTGGTGCTGCTTATGGGCGCGGTCGTCAGCCTGACCGCATTTCTGTGGAACGACTACGTAGTGCCGCCCGCGAGCACGGCCTTCTGGGATATGAAGACCGAGGTGTTCAAGCACCTGGAGAAGTCCAATAAGCCGCTCAATTTTAACAGGGAGCGCAAAGACGGGAAGGGCCTTGAGGAGTCCATCGCGATCCAGGGCGGATATGATGCGAACCAACGGATTCTGAAGCGCGTCACTATCACTGTGTACAGCAGCGATCCGAAGCGGGCCGGACAGCCGGTGTTGATCCTCTACTGCGACCGCGCCCACCCGGTGGACGAAACGGGCGCGAATTGGACGTACTACGACGGCTACATGATCCCGATCGTGCCGGACAAACAGACGGGCCGAATCGAGTCGTCGATGCCCTTGAGTTTCAACGAAGTGCAGTCTTCGCCGGCGACCCCCTCGATCGGCAAGAACTTCGACGACGTACTTCGCGCCGATATAACGGACCCCGACCGGAAGAGCTTCCATGAGCTCCGCGCCGAGATAGTGCAGGACCGCAATAAGGGCCGCGATACCCGCAGTAAGGAAGTCAACCTGTACGGCAAGATCGCGCTGCCCCTGGCGAGCTTTATCTTCGGCATCGTCGGGGCGGCTCTCGGCCTCACCACGAAGCGAGGCGCGGGCAAGACCGTGGGCTTCGGCATGGCGATCGGTATCGTCTTTCTCTACTGGGTGTTCTACCATTCGATGTTCGTAGTCGGTAAGAACGGCGGCCTCCCGCCGATGCTCGCGAGCTTTGCCGCGGACATCGTGGGCGCCGCGGTAGCCGTGGTTCTCGCTTTTCGCGCGTCTCGGTAGCTTGAAGGGGCGGGGTTAAGGAAACTCACATGGTTTGGACGCTGCTGGCTATGCTCGCCCTGGTACTGACAGGCGGCTTTATTTCCTATTACGGCGATCTGCAGGGACGGCGCTGGGGCAAGAAGCGCGTCTCCTGGTTCGGCATGCGTCCGAAGCACACTGCCATCCTAATCACTAGCCTCACGGGGGCGGGCATCGCGCTGCTCACTGTCGGCGTAGTAATGATAGTCTCGCCGCAGGTGCGCTCTGTGGTGCTTCATGGTGAAGCCGTGATCAACGACAGTCGGCGCGCCATCGAACAGGCCGGCAGGAAGGTTGATGCGGCCCAGATCGACTTGAAGGTTAAGACGGCACAACTGGCGACAACCGAGCAAAAGCTCCAGGATTACAACAAACAGGTTGCGCTGGCCAATGCGGATAACGCCCGACTGCACGGCACCAATCTAGACCTGGAGAAGACCAACCGTGGACTAAGTCAGGGCAATATGGAGCTTCAGAAGCAGCGCGCCGCCCTGCAGCGAAGCATCGACGCGGGCAGGAAACAGCTCGCGGTCCAGAAGAAAGAGATCGGGGTTCAGAAGAAGGAGATCGCCAACGCAGCGATCATCAACTCGGATCTGGCACGGCAGAACACCGACTACAGCCGGCAAAACTCCGAACTGGCGCGCGACAATTCGCGCCTGCTCGACACGAACGGTATGCTAAAGACGGTCAACGCGAATCTGACAATGTTGTCCAAGGCGGCGGACAAGGCCTATAACGACAGCCTCGACAACATGAACAGGCTCCAGGATCAGTACAAGGATGTCGAGTACAAGTACAACGACCTTAAGGACACCTTCGCGTCGTTGAAAGGCCAGATCGGTGACCTCAAGGAGCAGCGCGACGATCTAAAAACGGTCCTCACCGGAGAGCGCGGCAGCTTTGTTCGCGAGTACATTGCCCTGCGGCAGACCCGGTACAACCTTCGCGCCGATACCGAACTGGCGCGGCGGACGCTGGATGCCCACCTGAGCCCGAAGGCAGCCAGGGCGGAAGTCATGGCTCTGCTGAAGGATGCCAGCGACCGCGCGAAGCGGTACGGCGCGGCGGTGGGGGACAACGATCGTGCGGTGGTCATCGTCTCGAAGCGGGTTGTGACGCCTGCAAGCGTTCAGATGGCCGACGAGAGCGCGAGCGTAAACGCCCTGGTCGAGACCATCGCGGGGAGCAATACTCCGGTCGTCGTCGTGGCTCGCACCATTAACAACAGCGCCGCCAATGAACAGGTACTGATGGAGATCACGCCGTATACCTCCTCGACGATTTTTAGCCCCGGCGCGGTCGTCGCTACCCGTACCATAGATGCTCGCCTGCCCATCGATAAGCTGGTGGAATCGGTGATCGTCTTCCTGAAGGCCGACGTCCGAGGTTCTGCGCTCAAGGCGGGGTTAATCCCGCAGGTCAGCCCGGATACCGGCGAGCAGGAGGTCGGAACGATCGACACGCCGGAACTGGTGACTTTGCTGGATAGGATCCGGCGCATCGGCGGCAGCATTCAGCTTGCGGCGGTGGCCAACGAGCCGATCACCTCCGCGGACCTGCTCACCTTCGGCCAATCCAAGGGCGGCGCAAAGCCCCATAATCTGAGGATCGACCTGAAGCGCGTCAGCACGGCCCAGGGCAACGGTGCGCCTGTCCATGGCGAGCCGGCAGCGCGATAGATCGATCTCGAATGGCTTCTAATCTGCCCCCGGCGGTAATCGCCATCGATCCCGGATCGGATAAATGCGGAGTTGCGGTCGTACGCAGTTCGGGCGAGGTCTCCTACCGAGCAATCGTAGCAGCCGCCGATCTCTGTACAACTGTGCGAACCCTTGTCGAACGGTACCGTCCTCAGCACATCCTCTGCGGCAAGGGCACCGGCTCCAAGCCTCTCCTCCGCGCGCTTCAGGCAGCCGGTCTCGGCATGGCCATCACCCCCATGGACGAGTCGTACACCTCCGAAGCCGCCCGCCGCAGATACGTGGCCGAAAATCCGCCGCGCGGCCTGGAAAAGCTGCTTCCCAGCAGCCTCCGAACGCCGTCGGTTCCTTACGATGACTATGTGGCGGTGATACTGGGGGAGAGGTTTTGGGCCTCCCTGGCATAAACCATTCTCACCGCCACGCGTATCGCCTCCACCATGCTCTGCTCTCTCGCGATGCCCGTGCCGGCGATATCGAAGGCGGTGCCGTGATCGACGGAGACGCGAATTAGGGGGAGGCCGATGGTGACGTTGACGCCGGTGTCGAAGCCGTGCAGCTTGACGGGGATGTGGCCCTGGTCGTGGTACATCGCTACGACGAGGTCGAATTCGCCGTTGGAGGCTCGGGCAAAGACGGTATCCGGAGGATAGGGGCCGGTCGCATCGATGCCTTCGGACGCCGCAAGGGCGATTGCAGGGGCGATCTCTTCGGTCTCTTCCGAGCCGAACAGCCCATGTTCGCCCGCGTGGGGATTCAGCCCGGCGACCGCTATGTGGGGCGCTTCGATGCCGAGGTCGCGGCAGGCCCGATAGCCAAGGCGAAGACAGTCGACTATCCGCGACGTCCGTACGCGCTCGATGGCCTCGCGGAGGGACACGTGCGTGCTGACATGAACCACGCGCAGGCTGCCACTAAGAAGCAGCATGCCGTAACGGGTAGTCTTTGCCACCTCCGCCAGAAGCTCGGTGTGCCCCGGATAGTGATATCCCCCAAGCGCCATCGACTCTTTGTTCAGAGGCGCGGTGACGACCGCGTCGATTTTCCCGGCCAGTGCGGCGGTGGCCGCCGCAATTACGCACTGTGCCGCCGCTTTGCCGGCTTCTGCCGAGATTTCGCCCAGGCGCATCCCGTAAAGACCGGCATCGGTCGCCTGCAGCACGAAGATCGAGCCCTCGCTGTCTTCAGCGTTGTCGTCGGGGTCTGCCGTGACCTCCCGGACCGATAGGCCCATTGAGTCCGCCGCCCCCCGCATGCAGGAAATATCCCCGTATACGATAGGCGTGCAGAGAGAGCGTACCTCCGGGATCAAAACTGCCTTGACTATGATCTCCGGCCCGATTCCGGCGGGGTCGCCCATAGTCACACCAATGCGCGGCTTATTACGCATATTCGTTTCCATACTCAGGTTTACTTCCGCAGGCGAAGGAGTGCGCGCCGCCAGGCGTCTCGCTCGGAGCCCCACGGCTCACCGCGAAAGCGGTAGTCGTTCTTGCGGACGAACTCCTCCAGCTCGGCGAATAGATCGTCCACCTTAGCGGATTCCATGGCCAGGAGCTTGTCGGCGTCCTGTGGCCGTGCAGTCGCCGCAATGAGCTCAACGTGCCGGCGGCACAGGCCGCAGCTTGCCTGAACGGTCTGCCACATGTTCGGATCGCGGGCGAGACCGGCGGCGAGTGCGCCCGCGTAGCGCGTTTCTGCCTCCGACTCGGCGGCGCACGAAGGGCATTCGGCCGCATCGTTCGACGGAAGCAGCCGTGAAAAAAGAGAGCGCTTCGGTCCGCTTACGTTAGTTCGCCATCGGCTCCGAACCTCGTCTGCCAGGTCCGCGTAGAGGATCGCGACGCCCAGGGCATCGCCGCAGCGGGCAATCAGGGGGATGTGCTCGCGGCAGAAGCCCCGTGATTTGCGGAAGCGGACCCGGACGGCGGGATCGTTGACAAACTCGGAGAAAAAGGCCCGCAGTGAGCGCTCGGCGCTTCGGTCGGCTAGCCGACACAGGGCGCAGGCCGTAGTCATGTCGCCGGTGTCGGACTCTTGAGACTGCGCATTCCCGTCCAAAGAGGGTTCCGCAGCACTAATGGATTCCCGAAGCGCGGCAAGAACTTCGGAAAGCGCCGCCTCGGGTTCCGGCGCGGAACTCATGCTCGGTTGGCGCGGCGCGCCGACTGACACACACTTCGGCACGGATACAGCCAACTCATGAGAGATGCAATGGCCGCAAATAACTTCACGCGATAGACTCGGAAACCACGTTTGGTTCGGCGGCGATCGCCGAGGTGC
>JAYTEU010000744.1:0-1796 GCA_043734985.1 Chthonomonadaceae bacterium | reverse complement strand
GCTGCGAACGGCTTATCCGGATCCTGTCCGGCCACCATGCCGCCGCCGCCTCCACCACCTGGGCCACCACCGCCTGGAGCGCCGCCACCGCCTCGGCCGCCGCCACCCCCGCGCTGCGGAGTCAATGCTTTAATTGCGTCCTTCTGGTCGGAGGTAAGCACGGCTTCGATCTTCGCGATCTCCGGCTTGCAAAGGTCATCCGTCAGCTTCGGCGCGGCTTGGAGATCCTTCAGAATAGGAGCGAGTGTCTTCTTCTGTTCCGCCGTCAGGCCCTTGCTCTGTACTACTTCCAGGGTTCCCAGGTTTCGGACAAGCCCGGTCAGGTCTCTCTTTGGCGATGGCGCAGGCGGTCCCCCACGACCGCCGCCGCCGGCGCCACCACCCTGTCCTCCGCCCCCGCCGCCGCCGCCGCCGGCCTGCGCGCTCATACCTGGCGGCGACCCTGCTCCATTGCCGGGCTTGACCTGCGAATCCCGCACGAAAAATCCAACGACCCCACCGATCACAACACTAAGAATGGCTGTTGCCACCGCTGTCGGCACTGCCGGCCCTTTAGCAATCATCGCTGTTCCTCCTCTGGAACGAATAATAAATGCGCCTGCGCCGTTTCCCTATCTAAAATCTGAAAACGGCTTCGAAACTAGAAGTGCGCCTGCCGTGAACACAGAGTCCGCGCTGTGTAGAATGGACGAGGTAGCGAGCGTTCGGTATTGTGCGCTTTGGACATTATGTCTGGTCGCTGTCCATCCATTTATCGACGACGGGCGATTGGTAGCGCGCCATTCTATCGAGCAGCGCGACGGGGCTCGTGTCCGTCAGGATGAGCGCTCGATGGTCCGGCCGTACGAACCGCTCTGCGACAGTCTGGTCGGCAAATGCGAGCAGTGGATCGTAGTAGCCGTTGACGTTCAGGAGGCCGCACGGCTTGCCGTGTATCCCGATCTGAGCCCAGGTCAGCACCTCGAAGAACTCTTCAAGCGTGCCGAAACCTCCGGGAAGCGCGAGAAAGCAGTCCGAGAGGTCCGACATCTGCGCCTTCCGCTCGTGCATCGACCGAACGATTCTAAGCTCGGTCAGGCCCTGGTGCGCCACCTCTTTTTGGGCAAGCGAGAGTGGGATGATCCCGATCACACTGCCGCCGGCGCTGAGTGCGGCGTCGGCGGTCGCGCCCATCAGCCCGATGCGGCCGCCGCCATAGACGAGCTCGATCCCGCGGCGAGCCAGGAGCGTGCCGACCTCCCGCGCGGCTTCGAGGTAGGCGGGCCGGGCGCCGGGACTGGAGCCGCAAAAGACGCATACGCGCTTAAAGGGCCTGGAAGGCAGCTCGCTCACGCGCCGCTCGATCGCCGCGCGGAGATCGACCTCGCGACCTGCGGCGGCAGCGTCGCTTCCATGTCGAGCGGCAAGTGGTCGTGGACTTGGCCGGGAAATCCATCGGCCTGTGGCGGCAGCGTCGCTTCAATATCGATGCCTGCAGCGGTCGCCGTGGAACGATCGATTGCACCCGGGTCGCTCGCCTGAGTCCCTTCCTGACCGATCTCCGATTTGGATGCCATTGCGATCTTGCGTGCGGGCAATGTCTGCTCTTCCGGCTCCAACTCGACCAGCTCCGGGTGCCTTTTCAGGAAATGGCCCCACACATCGTCGACGGCTATCGCAAGGCGTTCGGTATCCTGTTCGAACAACTGCTGCCACGTCTCTTCCTGGTTTCGTATCTGCTCGTTCGCGCGGAGCCGGAAGGCCCAGAAAACCTCCGGCGAGTAAATTCGTTCGCCATAGACCACCGCCAAAGACAG
>JAYTEU010000743.1:0-1603 GCA_043734985.1 Chthonomonadaceae bacterium | reverse complement strand
GCCGGGCCGCCGTGGATCACCAGCAGCAGCGGCACGCGCGTTCCCGCGGTGTAGCCCGCCGGAAACGTCAGCAGCCCCTCGATCTCCTTGCCCTCCGCGCCCAGCCATCGAAAGGTCTCGGTCTTTCCGATCGGAGCGCCTTCGAACTCGACGTTGGCGCGGCTGACGGCGCGCGGCGCGAAAGATGCCAAAGGCGAAGCGAACGCCTCCACCGCGCTCTCCGGAGTCTGATGCGAAAATCCGATCCACGTCCGCGATGCGTTCAGATTGAAATCCGCGTTTGCACCGCCCGAATAGAGCGTTTCGGCGCTATCCACTGACACGTTGACTGAATAGAGCCGCGTGGTAGTCCGGTACGATTCCTGATAGAGGAGGGACGCGCCGTCGGAGCTCCAGCCGACGAGGTTTGGCTGCTCGTCGAAAGTAGCGCTTAGCTTGCGCAGCGGGCCACCGGGTACCGGCACGATGCAGATCGCGCTGCGAAAGAACCAGCGCGGCGGATCGTCGGTCAGGCTGAAGGCGATGTGTCCGCCGTCCGGCGAGTAGAGCGGGCGCGAGGCTGCGGCGGGCCCTTCGATCAGCGCGGTCGACTCGGCGGTTGCAACATCAACGATAGAAATGTCCGATGTAACCCAGAGGTCTGCCAGCGGGCCCTCGGCGTGGTCGTAGGCGATGTGGCTGCCGTCGGGCGACCAATCGAAGGAGCCGACCTGCCGATCCGCTCGCGTGAGCAGGCGCGGCTCACGCTTTCCTTCCGAGTCCTTGTCGAGGGAGAGCACATAAAGCCGGTTGAATTTCGGGTCTTCTTCTTTCCAGCTCCAATCGTCCTTCAACTTCCTGCGCTTTTCTTCGTCATCGCCGGGAGCATCGGTCATAAGAAACGTGATACGGTCACCGGTCGGGGACCAGCGGAAGTCGCCGACGTCGGCCTTACCGTCCGTCAGAGGCTCCGGCTCTCCGCCGCCGAGGCGCATCACATAGAGCCTGCTTTTCTCCTCGCGCTTCGAAGTGAATGCAAGCGATTGGCCGTCGGGCGACCATCGGGGGTTTTCCGAGGATTTGTCGCCGAAAGTCGCCTGGTGCGCCTCGGAGCCATCCGTGCCCGCAAGCCATATCTGCGCGACCATCTCGCTGCGGTCGTCCGTCATGACCGGACGGGTGACCGTGAACGCGGCGCGGGTTCCGTCCGGAGACACCCTTGGCGCGCCGACGCCGCTCACCTTCATGCTCAATTCGGGGGTCCAAACCAGGTTGTCCACTTGTCGTTGATCCATCGCGGTTGTCCTCTATCGTGCCGGTTCGTCAGCTCGGAAGTTCAGTCTAATCGGCGCAGAAAGTTTCGGGTTGTCTTGCACGGCGCCCGAGCGCCTATAAGTCGGTTCGTTCGCATTAGTGTACCCGCTTGCGCTATTGCGCACTGCCGGAAATGGAGACACGCGCGTCGGCTTTTTGGGAAGAGAGTTGAAATGCCGCAGCGAGAGCGATATCGAAGTATTCCGGCCTGTTCGGGAAGCGGTTTATCGGGTAGAGTCAGTGAAGTATCAAACGACTATGATGGACTGCGAACACCCGGAACCGGGTTAGGAGTATCAGCGTGAGCGAA
>JAYTEU010000742.1:0-2888 GCA_043734985.1 Chthonomonadaceae bacterium | reverse complement strand
CGCCGGGCGGCATTCATACTCGGCGAGCGTCTGCTGAACGGTTTGGCGCGCGGCCAGAGCACAGTTGTCGAACGCATTCGGCGATGTCGCCAGGTGCAGCGTCAATTCACCCGGCTCGCATTGAAAGGCCCGGTAGTCCGTTATTCCGTCGCTCGCCAAAAGCGCCATCCGGCGGATTGTATCCGGAAAGAAGGGCCGCAATCCGCCCGCCAGGCTGTGGAAGTAAAGAATATCGTCCGACCTTCCCTCGATCCGGTCGATCACTCGGAACCCGGAGCCGCAGGGGCACGCCCGAACATCCATAGTAAGGATGTCGTTCATCCGGTACCTAATAATTGGCTGAGTCGCGCGCCAGAGATCCGTCACGATCGGCACGAATCTGGGCGAGGCGACATCAGTTTCAGACGGGACCGGCTCTAGCTGCATCGCCACCAAATCCTCCTGAATATGTAGGCGGCCGCACTTGCAGCTTACCGCCATGAGCCCCTCTGTACACTGGTAGATCTGATGGACCTGCTGCTGGAAAACGCTCTCCAGGCGCGCTCGATCCTGCGGCTCCAGCACTTCCGCCGCCGAAATGAGCTTCAGTGGCGAATGCCGGAGAGCGCCGTTTTCGCGCGCATCGGCGAGAAATCCGAGCAGGGATGGCGGGCCAACCAGAATATCAGGCCGGTACTCGTTCAACCGCTCGATAGCCTGTTCGAGAGTCATCATCAGATCGAAGTACCGAAAGCTAAGCCACTTGCTTCCGAGCCGCTCGTAGAGATTGCTGTTAGAGCGCAGGAACAGCGCGACGCGATAGCCTTTTAGCCGGAGCCCGGGCAGAACCCGCGCGAGCATCAGCCCGGCCCAGGCCGCCTGCTCGCGCGGATGCACGAGAAACAGCCCTCGATGCCCGGAAGTGCCCGACGATAGCCCAACCGTCAGACCCCGGACCGTCGGCGTAAAATCGCGGTTCGTCTCCGCATGGAGGGCAGTCGCCATCGCTTCTTCGAGGCCCACGTTCGCCGTGTTGTACGCGCCGAAATCGGCCATCATCTCGGGCTTGCCGATTGGGGGCACCTCGCGCCACTGTCCGTCGGAATAGGGCGCTAGCCGCCCTCTATGGTAGTCCGAATGCGCGCGCGCAAACGCCATGACCGTGCGCGCGCGAATGTCCTGAAAACGTGTCAGCGAGTTTGCGTGGAGCGTTCGGGCGCGCCAATGCGCCTTCAGGAAGTTCGAGACGATCAAACCCTGGGCGGCGCGCAATCCGGCTGCCTTTCCAATATGAGCTCCCGGTACGCTTCCGGACAGTGCGTCGTATAGACAGGCACTTCGGGATGGCGGATCGTAAACTCCCGCAGGCGCAGGATGGTCGGCAGAACCTGATCCGGGTCGTCGGATATCAGGCGCGTAACGGCTCCCGGCGGTTTTCCCTCACGAATCGAAGCACGGTGCATCACACTGTCTGCAGCGAGCAGGATCGGGCCGTTCGCCGTCTCCGCAAGCATTCCCATCTGCCCTCGCGCGTGCCCCGGCAGGAGAAACAGCCGTGCGGAGCCGTCGCCGAACAGGTCGAATGTTGGTCCCAGCGCTTCCAACTCGGGACCATCAAAACACGTGAGCAGCGTGGCTCGCAATGCGAAATCCGACGGAAGCAGGGCCGGAATGTACGCCTTCCGCACGGCCGCCAATCCGCTAAGGTTGCTCGCGTGCTCGAACGCCTGTTTCGTTACTACGAGCCGCGCAGCCGGGAAGTCACGTATTCCGGCGGTATGGTCGCCATGAAGATGCGAAAGCACGATCCACTTGATGTCGGCCGCAGAAAGCCCCATGCCTCCCAATTGCGATAGGACCGATTTATCCGGCTGTTTCGGCAGGGGAGTAGCCCATCGATAGAGCCGGTAAGGAAAAGGGCGCGTCTCCTCCAAAAATCTTGGCGCATACCCCGTATCCCACAACCCCCAGCCCTCCGTGGGGTGAAGCAAAAGGGCAACTAGGCAGTGGCACCGGGCTATGCGCAAACTGCCTCCCCGAATAATGGCGCACTCCGGAGTCAGGCAATAACCGGTATCGAGAAATCGGTACTCCGAAAATGGCAACACGTCCTCCTGCGGCGACGTTTCGCAGTTCCGGTTTTAGTCTCCCGATTCCTTCAGCCCGGTCAACCGGTGTTACTATGTCACATCCATCGACATCCCAGCTATGCGCAAGAATTCTTCAATGCCCGGTGCGCCGATCCTCTACATAGCCGCGATCGTCCGAGCCAATCCTTCGGCAAGCGTTATTCGCGGCAAATAGCCAAGGTCGCGGCGCGCTGCGCTTATGTCGTAAGTCTGCGTTCGGGCAAGGATCAATACGGAGTAGCGCGTGAGGAGGGGCTCCTTGCCGGTCCGGGCTGCGATTCCCTCCATTAGAGTCGCTGCGGCATATGCGACCGGAAGCGGTACCGTCCGGAGGTCGGTTGATAGTCCCGCGGCAGCAAGCGCCTGCCGGATCACGTCCCACAACCGGGCCGATTCACCGTTGGTGATCGTGAAGGTTTTTCCGACCGCCGCCGCCGATTCCAGCGCCAGGATCGTCGCATCTACGACATTCTCGACGTAGGTGAGGTCTACTCGGTTTCTGCCGTCGCCGATTTGCGGAAGGCGATGGCTCCTTGCAGCCGCCAGAAGCCGGGGCAGCAGGGCGGTGTCGCCGGGGCCGAAAATCGCCTTCGGCCGCAGGATCACTGTACCGAGTTCATCTCCGTGGAGAAGGGTGGCCGCGTTGACGAGATCCTCTCCTCGCTTCTTCGTCTCGGAGTAGATCGACACGAACCTGGCGGGAAAGGGTGCATGCTCCGAGAGACTCTCCTGGTCGCGGCCGTTGAAAACGACGCTGGGGGAGGAGATATAGACAAGCCG
>JAYTEU010000741.1:0-3481 GCA_043734985.1 Chthonomonadaceae bacterium | reverse complement strand
CCGCCCTATCCGATCTCCTACCGCGCCATCGTGCCAAAGCGGGCGGAGTGCCAAAACTTGTTCGTGCCGGTCTGCCTCTCCGCGTCGCATATCGCCTACGGCTCGATACGGATGGAGCCGGTATTCATGGTCCTCGGTCAGTCCAGCGCCCTCGCGGCAGACCTCGCCATCCGTGGCCGACTCGCCGTGCAGGATGTGCGGTACAGCGAACTTCGGCCGCTGCTGGAGCGGGAAAAGCAGGTCCTGGAATGGCCCGTGCGCCCGTAATTTAGCTTGTTCTTCCGCAGTCTCAGCCATTTACAAGAAAACGGCGCTCGACGAGCAGGTAGAAGGCGTACGAGACTCCAACAGCGAAGGGCGCGCCGATTAACAGACGGGCTATGAATGCGATACCGGCGCTGGGATGTAGGATGTCGAGGAGGCAGGTCAGCGCCCAGAGGATCGGGGCGTGCAGGAGGTAGAGGCTGTACGAGCACGCTCCCAAAAGGCGAGCCGGGCGGCTCTCCAGGATTCCGGCGATGAGGCTCCAGACGGCGGCCCCACGGGCTATATTCGGCGGCATTTGAGAGCGCAGGGCGAGTTTGACCAGCAGGGCTGAGACTGCGCAGCCGAGAAGAATATCCGGCAGCCACAGGCGCGCAATCGGCAGGTTTGGCTCCCATGCGGCTAGTGCCGCGAACAGGCCGCCGAGTAGTAGTGCCGCTGCACCCCAGGGCACGCGGTTTCGTAGGCGGACCTCTTCGGGCCGTCGGGAGAAACTGGCCGACGCCCCTGCCATCCCCAGCGCGAACAGCCCGATATACCAGGGAAACGTCCAATCGAGATTCAGCCGCGTGGGGAGCAGGAAGTGCGGCGCGAGGCCAAGCGAGAAGGCCGCTGCAATGACGCCGAACGAGCCTGCGCGCAGCCAAATGGGCAGAAGGACCAGCGGAAAGAGGACGTAGATCTGGCACTCCGCGGCGACGCTCCACATCGGTGGGTCGAAAGCGGCCGCCCAATCCGGCCGCAGGTTGTGGATGAGGAGCAGGTGCGAGATAACCGTGCCGGGCGTCAGGCGAAGCACATCCGCCTCTTCGCCGGTGGCGGGCTGATAATGGGTCCGCGCGATGGCGACGGCGGCGATGGCAAGCAGAAGCACGGCGTAGTAGGCGGGCAGAATGCGCCGCGCCCTGCGGATCGCGTAGGCATGCAGCCCCCCTTCGACCGCACCGCGCATCGAGCGGGCGACGGGGCGCATCAGGCAGTAGCCCGATAGAACGATAAATACTCCGACGGCGTAGTGGCCGAATTGCAGCGGCCAGGCGATGAGACGCAGCAGAGGCGCGGGCGGAGGGACGTCGCCCGCGGCGTGGTAGAGCGCCACGTAGAGCGCGGACAGTCCCCGCAATCCGTCGATAAACCCCAATCGGTTGGGCATCTTCGCAAGCGACGAGGTTTCCGTAGGCGCGGCAGTCAATCGTGCTCCCAACAGGTAATTGCAAACGACCGTGTCTTTTGACGCGATCCGGGTGAACCCTCGGAAGGACTTCCATGTTCATTCTGGCATAGGTCCGGCCGGCTTGTCCAATGGTTCCGGCGCGGCCTGAAACAGAGGGCGATATGGTATACTTTATTTTATGATTTAGGATTTTGCGCTATCGATTCTTGGAGAAAAAGGGCGGACGCGCAGGCGGCGGCCCTTTTTCTGCCGCTCGCCGCGCCCCTCACGATCCGGTCGTTTTCCACGGTTGCGAATTAGAAAACGGCGCTGACGCGCGACGGGCGAGCGACACTTTGTGAGGAGACGGATCGCCTGCATGTCGATACTGGGTTTTGAGATTGAAGAGATCGCCAGGATGCTCGCGCTTATGGAGGCAAGCGACCTGGAGGAGATCGAGTGGGAAGAGGCCGACCGGTACCTCAAGGTCTCCGGCCCCCGAATAGCCCCGCAGTCCGTAGGCGCTGCGCCCGCCGTGGCGGTCCAGCACGCGGCCCAACTGGCGCCCGCACCCCGCAGAGCCGCGCAAAAGGCTATCGCACCCAAAGCTTCCGCCGGTATCGGCGAGGACGAGATCGCGCTGGTATCGCCGATGGTGGGCGTGTACTACCGGTCCGGCAAGCCGGGCGATCCGCCGCTGGTGGAGGTTGGACAGGTCGTCACGCGGGACCAGCCCATCGGCATCATCGAGGCGATGAAGATTTTTTCGGAGATTCCGGCGGAGCATGGCGGCCTGGTCGTCGCCATACCCGCGGTGGACGGGCAGCTCGTCCATGCCGGGACTCCCCTGATGATCTTGAAGAAACCGGCTCAGGGGTAAGGCGGGCATCCGTCCCCGCCGGGCGCGGTCGGTCAAGTGTTCGGGCTATTGCCGTGCAACGAGGAGTTTTCCGTGACGGGTTGGCATAAAGATCGGATTGAGATCGGAATATTGGGGCTGGGGGTGGTCGGGTCCGGTACCGTCGACCTGCTGGAACGAAATCGCGCGGAGATCGAGCGCAAGATCGGCATTTCTTACCACATAAAGCGCATTGCGGTGCGTGATTTAGAGAAGAAGCGCTCCGTAACGGTCGATCGCGGGCTGCTTACCACCCACCCCTACGAGGTTCTCGATGACCCGGATATCGACATCATCTGCGAGCTGATCGGCGGGGTCGATCCCGCGAAGGAGTTTGTTCTGCGGGCGCTCCAGAACGGCAAGCAAGTCGTGACCGCCAACAAGGAGATGATTGCCAAAGAGGGCCACATGCTGATGGAACTGGCCTCTCTCAAGCGGTTGGATTTCCAGTTCGAAGGCAGCGTTGCCGGCGGCATCCCGATTATCCAGCCGATGAAGAACTCGCTTGCGGGCAACCAGGTGCAGGAAGTCCTCGGGATCATCAACGGCACGACGAACTACATACTGACGAAGATGAGCCAGGAGCACGCGGATTTCGACGACGTGCTGCGCGAGGCGCAGGCGCGCGGGTACGCGGAGGCGGATCCCACGAGCGATATCGAGGGCTACGACGCACAGTATAAGATCGCGATTCTCGGTTCGATCGCGTTCACGAGCCGGGTGGCGGTAAACGAGGTCTACGTCGAGGGCATCACCAAGATCACTGCCGCAGACATCGCCTGCGCGGAGGAGCTCGGGTTCACCATCAAGCTGGTCGGCGTGGCGCGCAGGGTCGGAGAGGACCGGATGCAGGTGCGCGTCCACCCGGCGCTGCTGGCGAAGTCTCATCCGCTCGCGGCGACGAACGACGTCTACAACGCAGTTCTCGTGAAGGGCGACCCGGTCGGCGACGTGATGTTCTACGGGCGAGGCGCCGGAAGCGGACCGACCGGCAGCGCGGTAGTCGGCGATATCATGGATGTCTGCCGAAACCTTAAGTTCGGATCGACTGGGCGGATCGCGTGTACTTGTTTCGGTCACAAGACGATGCAGCCGATCGAGGAGGTGGTCTCGCGCCACTACCTGCGCATGACGGTGGAGGATAAGCCGAAGGTGCTCGCGGCCAT
>JAYTEU010000740.1:0-4756 GCA_043734985.1 Chthonomonadaceae bacterium | reverse complement strand
GCGGTTTCGACGACGGCAGGCTTCATGGGAGCGGGCTTCTCCAGCTTGGCCAGTAAAAGCTGCTCCTCGATCTGCTGCATGCTCTCGGAATGAGCGCTGGACGCGAGGCGTGCGCGCGTGTGCGCCCACTCGCGCAGATCTTCGATACGCTCGCGCATCGTCATGGACAGCGGCACGGTGTGGTGCGCGGCGTCGACTATGGCGTCTGTGGTCAGCTCCTGGCCCTCGTTATCGAAAGCGTTGTAAAGCGCGTCCACCACGCAGGCTTCTATCTCCGCGCCGGAGAAGCCGGGAGTCGCCGCGGCCAGCCGGTCGAGATCGAAATCTTCGGGCTTGCGCTTGCGCTTCCGGATATGGATATTAAAGATGTCCGCGCGCTCCTCCGGCGATGGCAGATCGATAAAGAATATCTCGTCGAAGCGGCCCTTGCGTAGCAGCTCGGGCGGCAGCGCCGTGACGTCGTTGGAGGTAGCCACCACGAACGTCGCCGCCTTCTTGTCCTGCATCCAGGTCAGAAAAGTGCTGAACACGCGGGAGGTCGTACCCCCGTCCGACTGGCCGGAGCTCTGCGTGCCGGAAAAGCCCTTCTCCAGCTCGTCGATCCAGAGGATGGCCGGCGCGACCGACTCTGCCACGCGGATGGCCTTCCGCATATTCTCCTCGGACGAACCGACGATGCCTGCGAAGATCCGACCGACGTCCAGGCGGAGCAGCGGCAGGCGCCAAAGCGAACCGATGGCTTTGGCAGAGAGGCTCTTGCCACAGCCCTGCACGCCGAGCAGCAGAACGCCGCGCGGCTCCGGCAGCCCGAAAGCCCGCGCCTTCTCCGTGAAGGAGACGGTGCGCTTCTCCATCCACTCCTTCAGGTTATCCAGGCCGCCGACGTCCCCAATCTGCTCGCTGAACGGGTAGTACTCCAGGATGCCGGACTTGCGGATGATCTGCTCTTTCTCGCTAAGGATCACATCGACGTCGAACTTGTGCTTCTCTACCAGCGATTTGGCGAAGACGTTCTCGGCCTCGTTGACCGTCAGGCCCTGCGCGGCCTTTAGGATCTGGTCCCGCTCCAGGTCCGAGAGGGCGACATTAAGGTTCGGATTCTCTTTCGCCTTCTGAATGATGCCTTCGAGCAGAACATCCAGGTCATCGCGGTCCGGAAGGCCGTAATCGACGACGGTGATCTCCTTCTCAAGTTCGCTCGGGAGCTTGAGCACGGGCGCCAGGATGATCAGCGTCTTGTAGGTCATCTTGAGCGAAACAAACAGATCCCGCAGCCGCCGCGTGATCTCGATGTTGCCGATAAACGCGTGGAAGTCCTTGAGCACATAGAGCGCCTGCTCGCGCGAGTCCATCACGAAGTCGAGGGCGGTCATCGGATCCTTCGTGGCGTTGTCTCTATGGTTCGCGTTCTGCACCATGCCCTGCGTGATCGTCCAGAAAAGGATTTTCTTACCCCTATCCTGCGCGATCCGCCGAAGCGCGGCCTCCACGCGGCCCTCTTCCCATGAGACGATATAGATAATAGGGTACTTAGCCCGAATGAGCATTTCGAGTTCGGTATCCGCCGTGGAAGATGCCAAGGAAAAACCCTCCCGCAAAGAATGCGATTTCCACAAACAACAAGCCTTGAAAAATCCGTTTGTCCGAAGGACAAGTGGCCGAAGGCCGGGTACCCGCTTGCGGGTGAGCGAAGGAATTCGTTCCGTCGCGACCCGCAAAATTGCAGACCAAGTGGAAATTACTGAAACGGTGAAAAACGATGGACACTCTAATAGATGTCCGATACCCTTATTATAAGGATAATTCGCGACTCCGTCAACGCGCGGACCTTCTTTCTTTGACGGTCCGGCGCGCGACGTTGACAACGGGAGGCCAAAGTCGCTAAACTAGGTTTTGATTTATCGATAGTTCGGCCCGGCGCAGGAAGGATCCCAGTTTCGTGTCACTACGCACCTTGATCGAGCACGTCCTAGAGCAGAAGACCTTTGCAGTGACCGGCGTGTCTCGTAATCCTGAAAAATACGGCAACATCGTCTACCAGAAACTGAAGGCCGCCGGATACACCGTGTACGCCATCAATCCTAATACCGATTCGATCGGCGGTGACCCCTGCTATCCATCGCTGGATAACGTGCCCGCCACGATCGACTGCGTCGTCACCGTCACGCCGCCCACGGTCACCGAGAAGTCGGTGAAGGACGCCGGGCATCTGCGGGTCCCCTTCCTCTGGATGCAGCCCGGCTCCGAATCGGTGTCCGCCTACAATCTTGCCCGTTCCCTCTCCATGCAGGTCGTTTCCGGCGGGCCCTGCATCATGGTCTCGTTAGCGCAAAGGCAAACCCACTATGTCGGTAATGGTTAGCCCCGACCGAGGCGGACTTCCACGCGCGGCGGTGAGCATCACTCCGGATTTCAGCACAATGGGATCGTGTCTGGCGCTCCTGCGGATTTTCCTGGGAGTAAAGCTGCTGATCGCGGGTCTCGAAAAGTGGAAGTGGATCACGCTGACCGGCCTCGGAGAGAAGCTCACGGACTGGATTCACCGAGGCGCTCCGATCTACTGGTACGTGCCTTTCCTGGAGAGCAGCGTGCTTCGCCATTCCCACCTTTTCACTTGGCTCGTGGTCTTCGGCGAGGTAATACTGGGAGTCATGCTGATCTTCGGCCTGTATACGCGGCTCGCAAGTTTCTTCACAATCGTTATGCTGCTGAACTATATGTTCGCCACGTGGAACCTTGGGTTCCAATGGCAGGGGCTGAACCAGTCCCTGATCGCCATCGCATTTACCTGCATGGTGACGGGCGCCGGAAGAGTGTTCGGCCTCGATGTCTCCAATGCGTTCAAGAATCCGAAAAGTGTCTGGTGGTAACCGCCTGTCCTATCGCCACCGTTTATCGGGACGAAAGGCGGGCGGCTGATTTCCCGGTCGCCAGGCAATCAGGAGGTATATTCGATCGTTTCGCGCGCGTCACAATGCCGATCGGTTCGGCGTATTAGGTACTACGCATTGCGCGATTAGCGTTAATGCCAAGCTGCAACTCAATCTGCATCGCTCACTTTGAAGGAGAGAGCAACCAAATGAGATCCAACAACTTCCTGGCCCTTCTGGGCGCTGCCACAATGTTAGCATCGTTCGGCGGATTCGCGGGCGCACAGCAGCAAATGCCTTCCACCACGCAGGGCCATCCTGCAATGGGGAGAATGCGCCCGAGCATGATGGGACGACGGCCGATGTCGGGCTCGATCGTCGGGAACAAGAACACCAAGGTTTACCACCTCGCCGGCGACAAGGGCAATATGCCCGCCGAGAAAAACCGCGTCTATTTCCGCTCTGAGCGAGAAGCCACGGCCGCCGGATACCACCTCGCCAAATCCGGGCGCGGCAAAATGACAATGCCGCACGGTATGCCGATGCACAAGCCCATGCAAATGCCGATGCATCCTCCGATCCACCCGACGCCAAACAGCCCCATGAACGGCCACCTGCCGAAGTAGGCAATGTGTCTGAACCGGGATTCCTCTGATTCCGGTTCAGATACAGGGTCATTCCGTTCTCGGTACGCGGCACTAAAGTACCAGTCTAGGATTACGAAATCCGCCTTCGCGGACTCAATACCGAACCCGCGAAGGCGGGTTTTGTAAACTTAGACCGGTACTTTAGTGCCGCGCCGCGACCACCGGGATCTCCCCGAAAGGATCCCCGACACATAGCCGGGGCAGGCCGGGGGGACTCTCGGACAATCCCGCGAATCTCCATTCAGACATTAGTCTTCGCCGGCGCTTCGTAGTTCCGCAGCGCCGGCCAGATGAGAGCGGCGCCGCAGACCACCAGAACCGCCCCGATTCCCCCGCTGACCACCGAAAAAACCGGCGAGAACGCCTGCGCCACCACGCCCGACTCGAATCCTCCCACCTCGTTTGAGCTGCTTATGAACACGCTGTTGACAGCGTTCACGCGGCCCCGCATCTCGTTCGGCGTCTGAGTCTGTATGAGAGTCTGTCGCACCACCACGCTGAACATATCGAAGGCTCCCACGAGAAAGAGCGCGGCCAGGGAGAGATACAGCGAACGGGAGACGCCGAAAACCACCGTAGCGACGCCGAACCCCGCCACCGCCCACAGCATCACCCGTCCGGGCCGTCGAAAAACCGGCATGTGCGCAAGCGCCAGCGCCATCACGAGCGCGCCCAGCGAAGGAGCCGCCCTGAGCCAGCCCAGACCCTTCGCTCCCACATGCAGAATATCATCGGCAAAGACCGGCAGCAACTGGGTCGCGCCGCCAAGCAGCACCGCAAAGAGATCGAGCGTTATGGTCGCCAGTATGAGGTCCGCCCGGAAGATGTAGTGGATGCCCGCGATCAGCGTCTTCCACGATACTCGCTCACGAACTGCGGCCGGTATCCCCGCGTCGTTGATGAGGAGCAGCAGCCACGCGCTGATTAGACCCATGACGACATTGATTGAGTAAACGGCGTACGGATGATGGGTAACAGCCAGCGCCCAGCCGCCGATTGCCGCGCCCGAAACTACCGCCACGCGCCGAATACTGGTATCCCAGGAGATGGCGCTGCCCAACAGATGCGCGGGGAGGATCTGCGGCAGCAGCGCGCCGCGGGCCGGATTGCCGAACGCGCGAGCGGAGGCCGAACAGAACAGACTGACGTAGAACAGGCCGATCGGCGCTGTCTTTGCGGAGAGCACGCACAGCCCCAGCGAACAGGCGCAGAAGACCAATTGCGCTATGACCGCAACCC
>JAYTEU010000739.1:0-8064 GCA_043734985.1 Chthonomonadaceae bacterium | reverse complement strand
GTTTCCAACCGGCCGCTCTTGTAATCTATGATCTCGAGGCTCCCGTCGGCATGGCGATCGATCCGATCTACGCGGCCGGTAAGCTTGAATCGGCCCATGTCGCACGAGATCGTCTTTTCCGTCGCGATCGTGATAATCTCCTCGGCCATTCGCTCGTGGTGGGCTATGTGATACGCTTCGACGATCGCACGACCCGCTTCCCTGTGCTCCTGTTCCTGTGCGGCGGATTCGTAACCGTCCGGAATCCATCTCAGTTCGACCTCTGCAGTCAGCTCCTCAACCGTATGCGCGGCGCCACGATCGTGGAATTGTTGGAGCACGTGGTGGAGTGTGCTGCCGAAACTGTAACCGGCGCGGGAACGCAAATAGAAGCGTCCGATCTTGTCAATGTAGACATACCGGTACTTGACGGCGCATTCGAGAAACGTTGAGATTTTGGTTGGACTGAGCGTTGGTTTGCGGCTCACAGGTGTCCTGGCCCTCACGTCTCAATCTCCCGTCGTGCGTCACGTCGCATCGCTATCGACCACTGAACTGCGAGCCTCAAACTAGTAGGGTCCACATTATGGGGTCCGCATGACGCCATTGTACCGTATTGCCGACCATGGATTCTACGGTTATGGGATGGAGGCGAATGGATTCGGGGCCGGACTGAGCTGCGAATTGCAGTTCAGCCCGGCCCCATTTACAAAGAAGTAACGCGCGTCAATTGTAGATCCGCACCCTCGCTAGGCGTGCGACGAACTGGAATATGTCAACGCGTGGTAGGTTCCGTCCATTCCACACGGTACGGCGAGTATGGGAAACCGCTACGCTCCGCGCACGACTATCCTGTTATTGTCAACGGCTTCCATGGATATTGTTCCCGAACCACTATCAGGTCGCGGCTCGCATAGTTACCGTGATTTTTGGAAACTAACCGGTGGAACCAACATGGTGTAGCAGAGCAAAAGCGCGAGCGAGGTTAGTAGTAATACTGGCGGGCTTCCAGGCTTCAAGCCGGCGGCCGAACCGTACTGCTACGCCTCGGCCGCATGCGATCAGCAAGGCTCGATAGGCGGATCCTGGCAGAATGAAATCCGGAACTCTCATTCTTGATTGCCTGACTCAGCAGCACGAGACTTGACAAAGAGTGGCGAAAGTACGCTCCCCTCATTTATTCTATCATGCAAAAAACATGCCAATCAAAGCTACAGTTCGCCAAATATAGCAAAGCAGCCACGATTCAACATTGGCAGGCTCTAATTGGGATTTTGCCCGCTTCGCTCAGGCACGCGACTGTGTAAGCGCGTAGAGTAGATACAGCGCGACAATCCCACTCAGAGAGGCCAGTCCGATATTCGAGGCGACGCTTTTTGCCGGCGTCTGTGCCAGGATCTCCTGAACGCGAATTACGAAGACGAGGATAAGGCCGGCCGAGACTGCCGCGCCAATGCCAAACCCAAGCCTTGGATGCTCGCGCGAAAGGTAGTAGGCGATGCCGATTAGGACGGCGCTCACGACTCCGGCGATCAGCGACTTCAAGCTCCGCGCCGTGGCATATCCCATTGCGCCTCCGGCGAGCATTAGCACGCCGTAGGCCACCATTACAATACGGGCAGCATTTTCCAAACCCATTTCCTCGTTTCCCCGGTCAGCGCCGGTACGACCTGGCGAGCGCCTGTATCCGTTCGGCGGCGCGTCGAGAGCTAAGACTCTGTATTTCGTCCCAGCTTGTGCGCAGAAGCGCCATCTCGGGATCGGACAGCAGGAAACCCTCCTGTGCGAGGGCCATGCCAAGGTTCTCGATAGCGCGACTCCGGAACTCCTCGTCGGTTGCCGCGCGCCATAGTATCCGGCCTACAATGCTGCGTTCCATGCGCCCTCCGCAGGGTAATAGTCGCTGTCCATTATACCGTACGAAGTTGAGTGGGCGAGTCAGAGTTCCTGGGCTGCAGAAACGAAAAGCGGGCCAAGAGATGGTCTCTCGGCCCGTGAACGTCTGCTATTTGGCAATGCTATGCGCCCTATTAGGGGAATAGCTCCTGCTCGGGCTGGAGGTAGGTCCGAAGCCGGGTCACGGCCTGCGCATGAAGCTGGTAGGCGCGTGATTCCGAAACCGTTAAAACTCCGCCGATCTCTTTGAAGGTTAGCCCTTCGTGGTAATAGAGGGAAACTACGGTACGCTCCCGATCCGGCAGGCGGTCCACTGCAGTGACTAGTGCACGATGGCGCTCGCGGAATGTCAGGCTTTCCAGCGGACTTGGGTCGTCTGTTGGAAGCAGGTCTACCAGTCGCTGCTGCTCGCTTCCCATTCTAATGTCGTCGAGTGAGAGAAGGTTTGCGCGACCAATGCTTGACAGCAGTTTGTCAAGCTTTTCCGGCGTGATCCCCAGTTCTTCGGCGATCTCGTTTTCTGTCGCGGGCCGACCGTGCTGCGCTTCCAGCTTGCTGTATGCCTGCCGGAGCTGTTTCTGCTGATCTCGGACCAAGCGTGGAACCCAATCGTCGCCGCGCAGCATCTCCAGGATTGCGCCGCGGATGAGTGTAATGGCGTAGGTCTCAAACTTAATATTACGATCGGGGTCGAACTGGTCTACGGCTTTGACCAACCCGACGACGCCGGCTCCTACCAGGTCGTCGCGCTCGACGCCGGACGGCATGGGCCCGAAGAGCCTGCCTGCCGTGATGGAAACAAGGTGAGCGTATCGCTGTATAAGCATGTTGCGTGAGTCGTGGCAGCACGCATGCTTAAACTGCTGCCAAAGTGACAGAGTCGAAACTTCGCCCATTGATTTCCTCCATGGATGAGCGCAAGCAGCCCGTCAATCCGTGACAGGCAGTATTGGTTATGGCGTTGAAATCGGCGAATTCGCCGGAGTCGTCCTATGCGAAAACGGTTGTTGAACCGCCCTGCAACTACTCTTTTTCAACCCCATTTGATTATCGGATACTTGCCGCTCTATCGTTATAGGTGTTTCTTCCATGTTTTCGACAAACTATCACCGCTGTGGGTAATTTCCTTGAATCTCTCACGGCTGACCCTAAAGATGACGAGAATTCGCCCGCGTGCCGTCCATTTGCGCCGTTCCAGGACACAATGGCTGATTGTGCCATAATCTACAGAGGGCATCGTGACGGCCGAGTTGTGACCCGACGACAGGTACTTGAAGAGGTTTTTTGAACATGGATTTACAAGATGTACAGGATTAGGAATGCGGTGTTAGTGGAGGTGGCGTGGATCTACGCGTGATCGAGCTTGGATTGATTTCCTACGCGGATGCCTTTGACCTGCAGAAACGGCTAACGGAGGAGCGGCGGGTGGGCAGTATCCGAGATACACTGCTACTGCTGGAACATCCGCCTACTATTACCCTGGGTCGAAATGCGGATCGTTCACACATTGTTGCAACTGCCGAACAACTTCGCGAACGCGGACTTGCGTGCGTGGAGACCGATCGTGGCGGGGACGTTACTTATCATGGACCGGGCCAGCTTGTCGGGTATCCGATCCTAGATCTAAATGCGCCGCCACATCGGCCGGACCTGCACCGGTATTTCCGGCTGCTGGAAGACTCCCTAATCTCGGCGCTCGGTGCATTCGGAATCGCCGGCGACCGATTCGAGGGCTACACCGGCGTTTGGATCAAGCCGGACGGCGCTCCACCGGAAAAAATCGCCGCGATGGGCATCCGGGTCAGCCGCTGGATTACGCGACATGGCTTCGCTCTGAACGTCTGCCCCGATCTCGAACACTTCGCGTCGATCGTTCCCTGTGGTATCCACGATTACGGCGTCACTTCGATGTCGCGCGTTCTAAAGAAGGACGTTTCCGTGGCGAGCGTGATTCCCGCAGTCACCCAGGCATTTGCAGAGACTTTCGGACTGCGGATTGCGGCCGCCGAATAAACTACCTTATTCCAGCGCCTGCGCCAGGTCTTTGCACAGGTCGTCAGGGTGTTCCAGGCCGACGGAGAGGCGGAGGAGGTTGTCGCCGATACCGCGCTCCAGCCGCTCTTCCGGGGTGAGCGCCACATGGGACATCAACGGCGGATAGCTGATTATGCTCTCCACGCCTCCAAGGCTGGCGGCCAATGTGAACACTTTTGTGCTGCCGAGAAGTCGTCGCGCCGCCTCCCCACCACCGATTACCTCGAATGAGACCATCCCGCCAAAACCGCGCATCTGCCGCGCGGCGAGCTCGTGCTGCGGGTGGGTCGGCAATCCCGGATAGTGTACGCGCGATACCATCGGGTGTTGGCTCAGAAACTCCGCGACTGCCCGCGCGTTTCTTTCGTGGACGGCCATTCGGGCTTCGAGAGTGCGCACGCCCCGCAGCGTCAGCCAGCAGTCGAAGGGCGCGGCGACGCCTCCCGTCAGTTTTTGGATTGCGTAGAGCCGATCACGCAGTTCGGGATCGCGGAAGACAAGCGCGCCGCCAAGCAGGTCCGAATGGCCGCCGAGGTACTTGGTGGTCGAGTGCATGACGATGTCCGCACCCAGGTCCAGGGGATTTTGAAAGCAGGGCGTGGCGAACGTGTTGTCGATCGCGACCAAGGCGCCCTGCCTATGCGCGGCCTGGATGACCGCGGCAGTATCGGTGATCCGCAGCAGGGGATTAGACGGACTTTCGATCCAGACCATCTTCGTATCTGGAGCGATCGCCCGTGCGAACGCTTCCGGATCGACGGCATCGGCGTACTCGACGCAGATGCCTGCCGGGCGCAGGATCTTCTCAGCAAGCTGAGTCGTTCCGCCGTAGACGTCCTGGGCCATCAGCAGGCGGTCACCGGGCCGAAGCAGACGCAGGGCGCAGTCGGTGGCCGCCTGGCCGGAGCTGTAGCAAAGGGCAGGACAGTCGTCCGGCGCGTTTTCTAGGGAGGCCAGGCACTTCTCCAGGGCGGTCCGGGTCGGGTTGCCGTACCGAATATACTCGTACTCGGAACGCATCTCGCCCGGCGAACTGTACGCATACACCGTGGTCAGGTGGATCGGCGGAACGACGTCGCCGTCCAGGCTCTCTTCCAGCCCGGCGTGAATAGCGCGCGTAGCAAATTTCATGGCTTCATACCACTGTTTCTTCGCTTACTTCTCTTCATCGGCCTTGGTTTCGGAGTTCGATTGAAGTTTTGCGGCCTGTTTCGGATCGCCTATGTGCATCGTGTCGTAGGCCTGCTGGGACGAGTTGAAGGGTCCTATTCCGGTGTGACCGTGCCAGTCGCCTTGCGTGAGCATGGGATTGGTGACGCCCTCTTCCTTTTCGCGCTTCTCGATCCAGGCGTCCATCTTGCCTCGCAGCAGGGCGACTACCTCCGGCTCGTTTTCCGCCAGGTTGGTGAGTTCGCGCGGATCCTCGACAAGGTTGTACAGTTCGACCTCCGGCTTGAAGTGGAAATCGGGCTCCAGCGCAACAATCAGCTTCCAGTGTGGCGTCCGCCAGCCATGTTTGCGCATCCAGGTGCATTCCGTGATGTAAAACTCGCTCTCAAAGGACGACTGCTCGCCTCGAATCAGGGCGAGCGCGCTGTGCCCGTCGAACGACTGCTTGGCGTCGATACCCGCGAGGTCCAGCAGCGTCGGCACGAGATCCTTGTGCTGCGTGAATCCCGCGACGCGCTTGCCTGCCGGGACGGCGGCCGGGTAGCGGATAATCAGAGGCACATGGAGGGTCACGTCGTAGATCCCATGGTGATCGAACCAGCACTCGTGATCGTAGAGGGTCTCGCCGTGGTCCCCGTTCAGGACTACGATCGTCTCGTCGAGGAGATTGTGCGCCTCCAGCGCTGCAAAGATCGTCTGAATACAGGCGTCCATATAGGCGACTGCGCCGTCGTACTGGGCGATAACGTAGTCCTTGTCGGAGATGCCGGGCGGCATCCAGCTAGTGAAGAAGTCACAGAACGGTTTGAAGGACAACACGGGCTCCATTGAGTGGTTCGCGGGGTCAGTTTCATTGCCGTGGTAGAACATCCGTTCGTAGGGCGCGGGCGGCAGGTAGGGCGCGTGAGGGTCCATGTGGCGCAGGAAGAGGAAGAACGGCTGGTCCTGAGCGGCGAGACGGTCCAGCTCGGGGAGCGCGACAAGGTTGAGGTTTTCCGCCTTGGGGCTCCTTCCGTCGTTCCAGCTTCCCCAGCCGGGATAGTCCAGGTATGTGTCGAAACCGCGCGAACTCGGGTTGCCGGTGAAGCCGACGCAGGTCGAGACGTAGCCTTCCGTCCTCAGAATCTCGGGAAGCGTTTCGATGTCTTGGCGAAGGCCGCCCTGATGACGCAGCGCCACAACGCGAGTTCCGAAGCAATCTCGGCCGGTCAGCATCGAGGCATAGGCGCTTGTAGTTGGTATGTGGGCGCTGTAGTTTCGCTCGAACAGAGTGCCTGACTGAGCGAATCGGTCGATGTGCGGCGTCGTCTGACGTGTATAGCCGTAGCAGCTCATATGGTCCGCAAGCAGGCTGTCCACCGCAAACAGAACGATATTTGGACGTTTTGAAGTCGTTTGATCTGGCATAAAGTCCTCACCGATGAGAGATTATTGTGCGGCTAAATTCGGCACATGGCCGGCCGAATCCTCGTGGGTATCCGTTCACGGTCGGTGAAATCTACCACGTGAAAGGCTGCGACCAGACACTCAATCATTTTCCGTGGATGGTTTCCAGCGGGACCAGGAACTCCCGTCCGGGCTTTAGTTTGCCGTCGAGCAGACCTATCGCCATACGGACACCGTAGCGGCCCATCAGATCGGGGTGCTGCTCGATCGTCGCGGTCAGGTCGCCGGAGGTTAGCTTGGCAGCTACGGTCGGGATATTGTCGTAACCTATGACTCTGATCTTGCCCTTCTTGCCGGACTCGGCGAGGGCCTGTATTGCGCCGATCGCCATGTTGTCGTTAGCGCAAAAGATGCCCGCAAGGTTCGGATGTTTCGCTACGATCGCCTGAGTCTTAGCGTGCGCCGCTTCAGTTTCCCAACCGCCGGTCTGCTCGTCGACGACTTTCAGCTTGCCTGCCACTGCCGACTCGAATCCGCGTTTTCGCGCCTCGGCGTTGTCCACGCCGCGAATCCCCTCAATCACCGCGACTTCGCCTGTCCCGTTCAGAGCGGCCAGCATGGCTTCGCCTGCCTGTTTGCCGCCAGTCTCGTTGTCCGCGCCGACATATCCGCCCAGCTTTAGCTCCTCGGTCTTTACGCTGGCGGCGTCGAGGCGATTGTCGAGATTGATGATCTGTACGCCTTTTTCCTGGGCGAGCTTCAGCGCGGGAATAAGCGCCTTGGAATCCGCAGGAGTGATTAGGATTGCCTGGACGCCCTTGCCGACTTCCGCCTGGATAAGGGCGACCTGCTGTTCGTAGCTCGCCTCCTGAGCCGCCGCCTGGACCTCCGCCTGCGCGCCCAGCTCCTTCGCGGTATCCTCGAACGCTTTGATCATCGGAATGAAGAACGGGTTGTTCTTAGTCTTGACGATCAGCACCAGCTTGTACGGCTTGGATGCTCTACCGATACCGTCCAGTTCCGCCTGGGTCACGGACATTAGCGCGGGCGCGTTTGCCGTGGGCGCGGTCGCCGTGGTTGCGGGCGACGCTATCGTCGGCTGAGAGGGTTTTTCAGGTCCGCACCCGGCAATAGCGAGGGTTAGCAGCATTATCGAAACTCTAAATTTGCGCACAAAGCATCCTCCTTCATTCATGGCTTGGCAGCTTACTTCCTTCGACGATGAATCTGATCGAGGAAAACGGTCAGAACGATGACGCCGCCGAGAATGACCTGCTGTAGATTCGGCTCGATGCCGACGAGCACGAGGCCGTTTGTAATGACCGTGATCGTGAGCGCTCCGACCAGAGCGCCGATGATAGTGCCCTTTCCACCCGAAAGACTCGCTCCGCCGATCACGACGGCCGCGATCGCCTCCAGCTCCGCTCCTGTGCCCGCTCCGGTGTTGGCGGTACCGAACTTTGCCGTTATCAGCAGCCCGCCTATCGCCGCGCAGAGGCCGGACAAAACGTAGGCGAGCGTCTTGTGCGAGACCACAGGCACTCCGGATAGCACGGCAGCCTGCTCGTTACCACCAATTGCGAGGATGTAACGTCCGGC
>JAYTEU010000738.1:0-8831 GCA_043734985.1 Chthonomonadaceae bacterium | reverse complement strand
GACCGAGCGGCGCCGGCGGCGGCTGATAAAATACCGGACGGGAAGCTGCGCCGGGAGTGTTCAAGGGCGAGGCCAACGGATGCGATGAGGAGTGTGAGGTTCCTGTGTCCGCTGCGTGGCCCAGTATCTCAAGCGAGTAAAAAAGGACGCACAGCGCTATTCGCACCGCAATCCGAGCGGAAACGTAGTGTTGCATTTATCGCGTTGCCGTTCCTTTTGTTTCCGCGCCGTTGTTTATGGCGCGGGCGTGGGCTGCATCGCCAGAAGGGAGGCCCCGTAGTCCGCTTCAGAGCGCGGTGCAGCCAATTCGAACCGGCCGCCGGGGACAGACTCGGTTGCAATGGCAAATCGCCCCTCACCGCTCCATCTCGGATCTGCGAATTCGGACATGAAGAAGCTCCCGAGCTGCCACAGTCCTCCCAGTGGATACACGGGCACGTCGCGCGGCAGCCACAATGCATGCCGCACCTGCCGCACGGAATGGCGCAGGCGGCGAGCCATCTCCACCACGTGCCACCGGGCCGCTTCGTCTCCCGATTCCGCCAACTGGCCGACGATCGGTGACAGGCTTGCAACGCGCGGTGGGCTGAACTCGCCGTATAACCACTGAATGATTTCGTTTTCGGACTGCGCCTTGGTGTGCATCAATACGGCGGTTGACAGCTCATCCAGCGTGCCCGACTGCATCTTTTCAAGCGTGTAGCGCAGTACTCGCAGGCCAAGATTGAATCCGCTGCCTCGATCGCCCAGGAGAAAGCCGAGTCCATCCTCCTTGCGCTCCAGACCGTCTGCGTTACGCCCGTATGCGACCGCGCCTGTTCCGGCGATCACTACAATGCCAGGCGCGCCGTGGGTCGCTCCCCAGAAGGCAATCACGTAGTCGGGATCGACCCGGTAGGCATCTCCTGCGACCTCCCCTTGCAGGAGGTTCCGGAAGGCAGCCAGTCTTTGCGGCGCGGAATAACCGGCCACGCCCGCGCACACTCCCGCGAACTTCACCGACTCCGGAAGATCCGCGGACTTCAATGCGCCCGAAACAGCTGCTCGCAGAGACCGGCGCAATGCACCGTCCTCATTGTTGGCAATGTTTCCAGGACCCCCCGTCCCCGATCCCAGGGCGACGCCGCTTTCGTCGACCACTAGCGCCGCCGTTTTTGTCCCGCCGCCATCCAATCCCAAAAAGATACGCATGACATTCCATTCCATGCCGGCTTTTCCATGCCGGCCACCGGTTCTCCTGCCCGCTACTCGGCAGCGTGGATTACTTCCGATCGCGGTCGTTCGCCGCGTAGATTTCCGCCAGCGCCGCATAGGGATCCTGAATTTTGCCCTGGCGTGCCATCTCGGCCTGCTCCTCACGCAGAGCGCGAATCCGGGCATCCACGCGTCTGCTCTGCCTGAAAGCAGCGGCGATCATGTACACGATCGTTATCGAAATTATCGCCAGACCAAAGAGTTTGAAGACTATCCCAGGCATTGCAAGTACTTTCCGGCTCCCGGTAAAGGTAGCGCAAACAAATTCCATGCGTTATACGATCTGATACGCGGCTAAAGCCGAAAATGTGACGGGGATGACTGCAGAGAGTTCGGGCAATTCTGAAAAATAGCGCGACTTACTTGACTTTTGAACAACTTCTGACCTATTATAGTAGCTAAGAGAGCCAGTCAGGCACGCCAAACATAACTCTCCCTCGGTTACAGGACATCCCAGTAATTTACCCGAGAACGAAGATTTTCCGCGCGGCCCGATTATGCCTAGCGGCTGATTTGTGTTGCCTACGGGGTCGCCATGGTGTCTTCCTTTGGACGAGCGACGCGGATGCCTACGAATAATAACGGGAAGGATGAATACAGCATTGCGTAAATGGAATAAAGACAACATAGGCAGCGAGATCCGGCGAATGTTTGAATCCGGCGAGAGCCTCAACTATGCTGCGGTAGCACAGGATCAGGTTGCACTCCTTCGGGCGGCAACTCGCTATTTCGGATCCTGGCGTCTCGCCGTTGAGTTTTCCGGGCTGAATTATGACGATATACGTCGATATAAAACATGGAGCAGGGATCGCATCATCGAGCGTATCAACGAACTGCACGAGCAGGGAGAGGACTTGAGCTGGAGGCACGTAAGCACCCAGGTCGATCCCCAACTGGCGGCGGCGGCAACGAAGCGGAAGCACTTCGGATCCTGGCGCAATGCGGTTGCCTCAGCAGGGCTCGATTACGGCAAAATCCGCCGCTATCGCGAATGGGATGCGGACACGATCACCCAGAAAGTGCGAGAGCTCCATGAACAAGGCATCGACCTGAACGCCAAAAACATGGAGGAATACGATATTACTCTCATCACCGCCGCGAGACGCCGATTTGACAGTTGGGACCGCGCGCTTACCGCTGCGGGATTGGATTTCAAGCAGATCGTTCTCAGGACGCCGTTTAAGCGCCGCAAAGTGACGAAGATCGGCGACGAGCCGAAGGTGGTTACCGACGAGCAGCACTCTGCAGGAAACGGAACCGGGCGCCGGCACGCAGCTGACGCCGTCGTCCTCGAAACAACGGCTTCCTAGACGGCTCAGCCCAACGATGTGAATGAATCTATGAGAATGGCCGCCCTTCCCGGGCGGCCATTCTCTATATCAATATAAGCGATGCGAATGATCCTCTGTGTCCCATGGCGGCGGCGGCGGTCGTCAGTACCTGCGGCCGAATAAAAAGGACGCGGACCCGAGCGCTCCAAGGTAGTCCAGCACGCCCGGAGTTTGACGCGGCGGCCCGCCCGGCTCAATGAAAACGGCGTCACCAGCCTGGAGCTCGATATCCGGCGCTTTTCGCTTCAGGATATCGTCGTAATTGAATGGGATTGGGCGGGTGTGTCCGGCATCGTTGTCCGGGTGCCGGATAATGATGCCCTGCTTGCGCTTGGCGTAGGGCGCAATCCCCCCCACCTCTTCGATCGCTTGCGTCAGGGTGGTGCGCTTATCGTAGACCAGTTTGCTCGGCTTAACGAACCCGCCGTTCATGTTGATGTACGCGTTGGTTTCGAGTTTCTCCACATAGACCGTGTCGTCTGCCTTCAGCTCGATATTGTTAATTAGATCGCCCTGCTCGGCCTTGTCGAGGTCGATTATGAGCGGTCTGTCGATGCCGGAGCGGCGGATGCTTACTCGGTGGCGATCGGCGGTCGGCATCGCGCCGCCGGCAAAGTTGATCACTTCGCGCACGGTCATCGGCGCGGTTGTGCGAAGCGGTACGGCTGCGGTGGGGCGTATGACCTCGCCGAAAATGCTTACCGTGCCGACCGAGCCGGGAATGTTGCGCGACGTGATCCAGATGCGGTCCTTATCCTTCAGCGTAGGATTAAGGCTCTCGTCGATCTTTTCACCTCTGCGGCTTCGAATAAACTTTTCGAAGTTCACGTAGATCGGTCCGGGCTGATCCTTGCGCACGATCATAACCTGTGACAGGTCAGAGGCATCCGTATACTCGGCGCGCGTGATTACATCAAGAAGGGTGGTTTCGGAGTTGATAATGACCGGACCGGTGATCCGAACGGAGCCGCCGATAAACACCGACAGCCGCGGCATGTCCATGATTACGACTTTGACGACCGGATTCTTGATATACGTCTTCAGATAGGTTACGATCGCATCCTGCGCCTGCGTGGGACTGAGACCCTTCACGGACACAGGTGTCATGACTCCCGCATACCGGATGTTGACGTTACCCAGAGCGTCCACTTTATAGTTTCCGGTCGGCTCGGGCTCGCCGGATACCGTCACGTTGATCACAAACTCGGGCTTGATCGCCTGGTTTGGGTCGATCGCGTCTTCGCCAATTATCAGCGGGCCTTTTGCCGGCTGCGCCCGCTCCGATTTATCCGTCTTGGGCTCGTCGACGGTGTCGGCGGAGACACGTGGCGCCATAACGGTAACACCGACAATCATAGTGGCGATCGCCAGGCCCAGTTTTCCCACCCGTTCCCGACTCCCGGTTGTCGCGGATTGAAAACGCATATCGTTAACTCCTCTTTTGAGCACAAAAACAGAGCGGTCGTAGAACAGTATGTGGCATTATACCGTAGCCATAAGGCAGTTTCAAGGAAATCAGGCTTCATCAAATACCGGTTTTACGGTCTATGCGATCGTGCTTGACATCTTATGGCGGACAAGCGTATAATCGTTCGCGGAGACAGCGAGAGAACAGTTGCCACCGCGAAGCTCCATCCAGAATTACTCGGCCTAACCAAACTCGACGCACCAGTGCGTTTAAGGAGCGAAGCCTCACATGAATGCGGCCTCACTGCCCGTGCTATGGGCAAACTGCGTAAACCGGTTGAAGGATCGCATCAACAACCGCTCCTTTTGGGAAGCCCTGGAAGCGACGCATGCGATCACCATAGAAAACGACAGCCTGATTATTGGTATCGACGCCGAAAACTTCAACCGGTCGACACATATTTTGCAGGTCAGTACGCTGAACACCGTTCACCGCGCCATCGAAGAGGTGTTCAACCGGCCGCTTCACCTGAAGCTCATTGAAGGCGTCTCGTTTGCAGACTGGGAAGCCTACAAGGCTCGCGAGGCGCGAATTGCGGCATCGAAGCTAGCGGCGCCGGAGGCCTATACGACAGCTCCACCCGCCGCATCGAACACCTGGGATGCGGTGTACGAACAGTTGTCGCGCCTTTTCGCACAGGCCGCGCATCGGTCGCTGCCTCAAGGCAAAGCCCGATATGCGAATGAGGCGCTTTACCTGCTCGTGGAGGCGATGGATACGATCTATCCTGACAATCCGGACGAGCACGCCGAGCGCAATCTGGCCAGGGCGCTCGACCGCATCGCTGCCAGCGCGGACATTCCGGCCTCCGTGATCGCTTTCGAGTTGGAGCGGCTGCGCGCGTGGCGCAAAGCGTCTGCGGAGTAGTCACGCACCGCCTTCGTTCCACGGCATTGACGTTGAATTTCGATGGTCACGCGTTAGTTTCGCGTGACCATAGCTCCCATCTTCACTACTTCAAAATCGCCGCCCTTAATTCGCTTCAAGGAATTGATGTCCTCATCGTCCCAACGCGAATCGGGTGCACCGCTAACATACCAGTCCGAGCCGTTATCCGCCAGGATCATGCCGTATTTCTTGAGCGCTTTCAGGATCACGCGAGCCGTGGGCGGATATCCTGAGATGTCCACCGATGCTTTCAGACGGACGCGCATGCCCATCGGCGGCAGGTCCTCATCCTCTTTCGAGCTTGCGTAGTGTCTGGCAGGCGGAACGTACGCATGGCGGCTGTGCCGGCAGGTAAATCGCAGCGCGTGGGTTATCTCTTTGCGCTCGACGGTTTCATCGTATCGGACCAATCCGGGAAATATCGGCAGCCCAGCCGCGTCCGCCGATGTCCAGCCCGCGGGCCGATCGGTACCCGTGGCTAGGTCGAAAATCGCCCCCGAGCCTGCCTTCCACCTCCGGTTCTCGCCGTCGCCTTGCGGATGCATGGCAAACAGTTCGTACAGCTTCCAATTGTCCTTGTCGATCACCAAAACGTGCCGGTCCCCGTCCGACCCAGGCCCGCCCTCGATGGGTGCATCCGGTGGAATGGGATAGGGTCCCGGATCGCTCTCGTTTGCGTATTCGAACGAGACCGGCGCGAATTTCTTCGTCTGTTCCCCCGAAATCACAACGTACGGGATGCCGTTCGGATGGCCGTCGTACACCGTGCCGAAGTCCGGGTGAAATGGTCGTTCAGTCCCGATGCTTGCGACGAGCTTCGCCGATCGCGGGTCCACGGGAAGATTTGAAATGTCCTGGTTCCAGGGGTTGTCGACCGGAAATATGCGCTTGCCCTCAAGCGTGGCGCCGATCCCCAAGACCGGCGATGGTTTCGGCGGATCGAACTTAGCCAGCTTCGCGGCACAGGCCACGCCGACTATTGCACAGGTTGCCGCTAGAGCAGCGGCCACTGCGGTCGTTCGCTGATTCTGCATCTGTTGCCTCATTGTCTCCCAGACTTGCCTTCGACGGTCCACCGTTTGTCAGACCGACGCTGCGATCCTTTGTGCCCAAAAGTTGCTGAGCCGGTTTTGCCTAGCCCGGATCCTCCGAATCGTCGTTCAAGTTGAACATCTTGGCTGCATTGAGGCTCAATATGCGTCTTTGATCCAGGGCAGAAATACCTGAATCCTCGATAAGACCCAGAGACGCGACCGGATCGAGACGCGGCATGCCACTCCCGAACAGAATCCGGTGCGAGCCGATCGCTTCGATGGCGGCGGGCAGCTTCGCCCGGTCCAGTGCCCCGGATATCTCAAGATGGATGTTGACCGATTGATGTGCCGCGGCGATACCTGTGCGCCAATCGGCCCCGCCCATGCCCAAGAAGATGAACTTGTGCATATTATACGTCTTCGCCAGGTGAAGTCCGACTTCGACACAGGCCGCGTTGGGAGTATGCAAAAACACAGGCTTCTGATACCGACGGCAGGCGTTCAGTACCTCGTCCGCCACAAGCGGGTGAAGCGGCTCAGCGGGGTTCGTCGAGATAAGCGCGACTGCGACAAACTGTCGTGACGACATCAGATCCCGGATGGCTTGGAGCGACGCGTCAACGCGGTTGAGGTGCGCGACCAGACACCCGAACAGCCCCGGCTGCTGGTCTACCATTGCCTGCAGAATTCGATTTCCCGATAGTGGATCGGCCTGAGCGGCACGGGCGGACATTATTATGGTGCGCTCGACGCCCCGCTCACGCATAAACCGTGTTATTTGCGCGGCGTTCTGGTTGATGCCCGGTATACCGTAGCCTTCGAGTTCAACATGAATGTCAACAACAGGCATTCCTTACTCCTACCAGGGTTCAGGACAGATTGAGAACGCGCCGGGCGTTCGAGCCAAGGATCATATTTACAGCGGCCTGGTCCAGCCCGGCGTAGCGCACGGTATGCAGTCCGCTGGCTATCGGGTGGGCCGGCGCTCCCGTGCCGAACAGAAGGCGGTCGGGACCAATACATTCAACCGCAAGCTTGAGGCACCCTGGCGCAAGGAGTCGGGAGGTCTCAATATGCCACTTAGGGAACATATGGAGCGCCGCGACCGCCTCTGCAATGGTGGAATGATCGATCTGCGACAAAATTACGGCGCCTTCGTGGGAACGGAGCGCGCGGGTCAGGTCGGTAATCTCGCCGACAGAATCGATATTGATCATCACCGGCAGCCCCGTGTCTTGAATGTGCGTCATAAGCCAGTGAAAGGGCGAGAAATCGATTTTCCAGTTCTGATTGCCCGGAAAGAAGCGTAGCAATCGGAAGCCTTCCTCAACTAGGTGACACAAGGCCGTCGTATCGCCGAAAAACATGGCGGGGTTCAAAGTTGCCGCCGGAACCAGATTCGTCTGTTCCGCACACGCGGCGCGCGTTGCCGCGTTTCCCAGGATAGGGTCCAGCAGTATGCCCAGCGTAGACAGAGTACAGGCCGCGCTCACCTGGTGCGTCTGCATGAGACCGAGCAGAGCATCGACAGCGAGGTCGGCGCTAGCGGCCGGAAGAGGTCCAAAGAGAGTGTTGATATCTACGATATCGTCCATAGTGTCTCCGGCGGTTTCCGATCCGCCTTACTCGCCGGTTTCGCCTACCGATACATTTTCGAGCACCGCATTGAGACGCGAGATCGTCCGACCCTTGCCTAGAGCCCAGAGCGTTTCGAACAGTCCCGGACCGACGGTACGACCGGTGGCCGCAACTCGCGTCGGGTGGATGATGTCCGCGAATTTCAGGCCAAGCTCGTCACCGATAGTCCGGGTCGTCTCTTCCAGCGCCTGAGCGGTCCACTCCGGAAGCGCGCTCCAGGCTGCGATTTCCATTTTCAAAAGTGGGCGCAAGTACGGCACGCCGAACCACTTCTTAACGGCTTTTTCTTCGTACCCGGCTGGGTAGCTCAGTTCCTTGAAGAAGAAACCGACGAGATCGGTCACTTCGGAGATGGTCTTCATGCGCTCCTGCTCCAGCGAAAGCACGCGACGCACAAACTCCATCTCGCGCTGGTAGGCGAGTTTCTCCTGCTCGGTAGCGTCTTGAGAAGGGAGAGGCGACACGAAACCGGCTTTGACGAGGTATGGCAGACATAGTCCGATTATCCGTCCTATCGGGCTTTGTCGGATGTAATGGCCGTTCATCCACTTGAGCTTTTCGTAGTCAAATACCGCGGGACTGTCGGTAATTCCTTCCAATGAAAATCGCTGAATTAGCTCGGGAACAGTGAACAACTCGCGATTTTCAGCTCCCGGCGACCAGCCCAGTAGCACGAGAAAATTGAGCAGCGCCTCCGGGAGGTAACCCTCTTCAATGAAGGAGACGAACTGGGTGGAGCCGTGCCTCTTGCCAAGCTTCTTCTTGTCCGCGCCGACGATTAGCGGCGGGTGTGCAAACTTGGGTGGATTGTATCCGAGGGCGGCAAAGACCTGGACCAGCTTTGGGGCCGAGGATAGCCAGTCGTCGCCGCGGACGATATGGGTAATGCCCATTTCATGGTCGTCGACGGCGCAGGCAAGGAAATAAGTCGGAAACCCATCGGACTTTATGAGTACCTGATCGTCCTGCAGATGGTTTTCGTAGACGATGTCGCCCCGGATCTCATCGTGAAGCACCGTATTGCCGTCGCGAGGCATTGCGAGCCGAACGACAAATGTAGGCTCGCCGCCCTCCCGCTCGGCACGGCTTGCGCGCATCTGCTCCCGCTTCTCGGGGTCGCGGCAGAGTCGATCGTAGCCCGTGGGCTGCTTATTCGTCTGCTGGTCGGCGCGCAGGGCGTCGAGCCTCTCCCTTGAACAGTAACAGCGATAGGCCGCG